>JBAXFO010000014.1:0-17210 GCA_037139885.1 Planctomycetota bacterium | reverse complement strand
TCCCGAGAAAATTTCCCGAATTCGCTGTCCGGCTCATGACAGGAAATTGCATAGCTCTTCAGACAGATGACGGGATGAGGCAAACAAAACACTTCAAGTGATGGTCACTTGAAAACGAAAACTGAGGAAGGCGATTCGGTTCGCTGTCCGTAACCTTCCTGACCCATCCTTCTCTCGGACAGCAACACCAAGGAGTTCGATCATGGCAGTTGACATGTTCCTCAAGCTGGACGGCATCAAGGGCGAATCACACGACGCCAAGCACAAGGACGAGATTCACATCGAATCGTTTAGCTGGGGCCTTTCCCAGACCGGCGTCTCCGGAGCGGGCGGCGGCGGCGGAGCCGGCAAAGTCTCGGTCCACGACATCTCGATCACCAAGTTCCTCGACAAGTCGTCCGCCGCTTTGGCTCTGCATGTGTGCAGCGGCAAGCACATTCCGAGCGGCCTTATCACGGTCCGCAAGGCCGGCGACAAGCCGCTCGAATACCTCAAGATCAAGCTGACCGACATCCTGATCAGCGGCGTCCAAGTCGCCGGTCATGGCGGCGGCGATCTCTTGACCGAAAATATCTCCATCAACTTCGCCAAGTTCCACATCGAATACCAGGAACAAAAGGCCGATGGCTCCGGTTCGCCCGGCGGCGAAATGGGTTGGGACGTCAAAGCCAACGTCAAGTTGTAAACGTCGCTCGACACGCAAACCGGGATGCCTATTCACTGGGCATCTCGGTTTTTTTTCGGCCCGACACGGAGGCCCTCCCATGGCGCTCGTTACCGCCGACGTCACGATCAACCTCGGAACGGAGCGACTGCAAGCTCGCTTCTCGGTCCCCGAGGAGCCGATCGCTCCTGTCGATCTCCTCCCCATCGCCCGGGCCATTGTCGAACGCGTTATTCAATCGGCCATCGACAATCTTCCTCCGGGCAAGGAAATCTCGTGCAAGGCGGGTTGCGGCGCGTGTTGCCGACAGCTCGTCCCCATCTCGCCCACTGAAGCCCGCATGCTGGCGTTTCTCGTTCGCGATATGCCCGAACCGCGCCGCTCGGTCATCGCCAGCCGTTTTCGCGACGCGCGCACAAAACTTGAAGCGGCCGGACTTTGGACGATTCTCAACGACCGCGCCAACTGGGTCCCCGACGACGTGCGTCTCCAAGGCCTGGCCTACTTCCACGTCGGCGTCCCGTGCCCTTTTCTCGAAGATGAAGCCTGTTCGATTCACCCCGACCGCCCTCTCTCGTGCCGCGAATATCTGGTGACGTCCGACCCGGTTCACTGTGCCGCCGTTCGCGGCGAAGAGATCGATCAGACGCCGTTGCCGATGAAAGTGAGCGCGGCCATGAACCGCATGTCGCCTCGCGAAAGCGATATCTTTTATCCGTGGGTGCCGCTGGTGCAGATTTTCGAATGGGTCGTCGACCATCCGGAACCGCCCGAGGAGAAACCGGGGCCGAAGCTGGTCGAGGAGTTCTTTCGAAACCTGGAGACGGGGCGCCCCGCGTAGAGCGTCGTATTGATCCCCTCGAAACCGACCGGTTGGCGGTCGGTCATCGACGCCCAAAACATTCTGACAAGACAGGGTTAATCGGCATGACGAACAGTTACGATGCGGTGCCGTATCATACGCGGCCGTTTTACGCGTGCCATCCCGATTGCATGGCCGTGGTCGGCATCTTGCTCGGCATGACCCCCGCGCCGCCGACGCGCTGCCGGGTCCTGGAGATCGGCTGTTCGTCGGCGGGGAACATCATCCCGATGGCGCTCCAGTATCCGGAGAGCCAGTTCGTCGGGCTCGATTTATCGCCCGTGCAAATCGCCCTGGGTCAGGCGGCCGTTCGCGATCTGGCCATTCCCAACATCGAACTGCGGGCTCAGAGCCTCACCGAAATCGACGCGACCTGGGGCAAATTCGATTACATCGTCTGCCATGGCGTTTATTCGTGGGTGCCGGAATTCGTGCGTGCGAAGATCCTCGAAATCTGCCGCGAAAACCTCGCCCCGCAAGGTATCGCCTATATCAGCTACAACACTTATCCCGGTTGGTTCGCCAGGAAGACGCTCCGCGATGTGATGAACTATCACGTCAAACGGATCAGCGATCCGCGCGAACGCGTCGCCCAAGCTCGGCAACTGCTCGAATTTCTGGATAAGAAGGGCTTGCCGAACGATTCTCCCGCAGCCGAATCGCTGCGCGGGCTGATCCACGATCTCCGCGATGTCAGCGACTATTACATCTTTCACGAATATCTCGAAGAAGAAAATCAGCCGTTCTACTTCCACGAGTTCATGGCCGCCGCGCGCACGAATGGCCTGCAATATATGGGCAATTCCTGGCATCACATGGATCTCGATCTCCTCGATCCCGACGCCAAATCGACGCTGCTCAACATTTCCGAAGACATCGTCCAACTCGAGCAATTCACCGATTTCCTCACCAATCGCCCGTTCCGCCGTTCGCTCTTGTGCCACGACCGCGTTTCGCTCGACCGCAATCCGCCCCCGGAAATCGTTTCACGTCTGCATGTCGCCGCTTTGGCCGAACCGGTGTCGGCGCATCCGGATTGCTTTTCGAGCGCCCCCGAAACGTTCGTGGTCCGCGACAAACGCCGCGGCACCACCGATCAACCGCTGACCAAAACCATGTTCACGATTCTCGCCGAAGCTTGGCCCGATTCGGTCCCGTTCGAGTCGCTCTGGATCGAGATCGAGGAACGCCTCGCCAACCACAACTGTCTCACGCCCGAACTCGCCGAGCGTGGCCGCGAAGCTCTGGCGCAAACGCTGCTGCAATCGTACCTGGGAAATTTCGCGTCGCTGCATGTCGATCCGTTCCCCTTCACGCCGGTTCCCGGCCATCGTCCGCGCGCCTCGCGTTTGGCCCGCTGGCAGGCTTCCAAGGATCAGGACGAATTCTCGAATTTGCGTCATGCTGTCGTGAAACTCGACCGCATCGATTGCATCCTGCTGCCCTATCTCGATGGGACCAAGACGCGCGACCAACTCAAAGACGCCGTCGCCGAACGGGTCCACGCCGGCCAACTTTCCATCTCGGGAGACGACGGCTTGCCCCTCGCGGGCGACCGTCTTGACGCCGCCATCAACGAGACCGTCGAAGCGGCGCTCATTCGCATGGCGCGGAAATCGCTGTTCGAGGTACAATGAAACGGAGAAGCCGAGAACGAGGTGATTTATGGAAGGTTCGATTTCGTTTCAAACCCTGGCGGTCATTGTCGCTGTGACCGTCGCGGGATCGTACTTGCTTGCGAAGGGCGTGCGGGTTTTGCAGGTGCGGAATTCCGATTGTGCGGGTGGATGCGGTTGTTCCGCCACCGCCAAGAAAGCCATCGCAAAACCTGCGTCTCCGAAACTTATCCCCTCTGAAGACCTGGTGTTGCGCCGACGCGACTAATTCGCCGATTGCAGAGCGGCACGCAAAAATCGTTTGGGAATTTTGTTGACGCCCTGTGCGGATGGTTTACGATACATCTCGCATTCGGCCTCTTCTCTGTTCCGGCCCCGTTGTGCGACTTTACGGTTGTTCAACGGGGTTTTTTCGTGAATCGTTCGCGGCTCTCCGCAGGAGAGCGCTGACAGCGCCCGTTCGGAGAGCCCCCAACGATTTCGACGGTACTCGCTCGCCCCACTTCTTACAAAATCCCCGGCGCCGCCACTTTGATGCCCTTGAGCAGCATCTTCAATTGATCCGGATTCGGTGAAAACTCCAGGGCGACGGCCTTGTCGACATCGTTGCGTTCGACGAGTTGCCGAAGGTTTTCGTTGAAATCGACCATGCCTTCGAGATAGCCCAGGCGGATCGCGTCGAGAAATTTGCTGTCCTGCCCTTCGGCGATGAGCTTGCGAACCGTCGGATTGACGATCATGATCTCGTTCGTCGGCAGCCGCGAGGTGCCCGGCTTGATGCTCTTGATCAGCTTCTGAGCGACGATGGCTCGTAGATTGTTCGCCAGGGCTTGCCGGATGGCGCCATGTTTCTCAGGCGGGAAAAGATCGAGGATACGGTTGATCGTCGTGCCGGCGCTCGACGCGTGGATGGTGCCGAAAACGAGATGCCCCGTTTCCGCCGCATGCACGGCCGCTTCGAACGTTTCGATATCGCGAAGCTCGCCGACGAGGATGACGTCGGGATCTTGGCGGACCGCGTCTTTGAGGGCTTTGTGCCAGTCCTTGCAATCGAGGCCGATTTCACGCTGATTGATGTACGAGAGTTTATCTTCGAAGACGAACTCGATAGGGTCTTCGCAGGTGAGAATGTGCAGCGGTTCCCGGCCATTGATGTAGTCGATCATCGAGGCGATGGTGGTCGATTTTCCCGAACCGGTGACCCCCGCCAGAATCACGAGGCCTTCGGGATAGTTGCACAAGGTTTCGATGGAGGCCGGCAGACCGAGGGTGGCGAAGTTGGGGATGTTGGTGTTCACACGCCGCGCGACGAGCGACAACCGACTCCGTTGCCGAAACAAACTGACGCGAAAGCGGCACTCATCCGCCCCGACGACGTACGAAAAATCGACGCCGCCTTCTTCGTCGAGAATTGTGCGATGTTTCGGTTGCAGGTTCGGCAGCAGCAGCCGCTCCATGTCTTCCTGAGTCAAGGGACGCATGTCCATGCGCCGAATGTCGCCCTTGAGCCGCATCATCGGGGGTTGGCCGACCTTAAGATGCAGATCCGACGCCTGCAATTTCATGACGAGCCGAAAGAGCTTGTTGACTTCGGGCTCTTTCGTGCCCGCGGGGGCCTGCGTCGCCTTGAGATCGGACTCGGTGAGCTTGACGCGTTCTCCAACGCCGGGAGCGGTAGCCATGAGACGAAAACCTCGAAGATCGAAATGATGTGATCAAACGGAGTCCGCACTCCTCGGCGTCAGGTCAAACGAACGGGGACGCCGCGCTCGGCGAGATAGCGTTTCGTCGCCTGGATGCCGTATTCATTGTAATGGAAGATGCTCGCGGCAAGGGCGGCATCGGCTTTACCTTCGGTGAGGACGACGAATAAATGCTCGGGCGACCCGGCTCCGCCGCTGGCGACGACGGGAATCGTCACGGCTTCGGAAACGGCCCTGGTCATTTCGAGATCGTAGCCCGCCTTGGTGCCGTCGGCGTCCATCGAAGTGAGGACGATCTCGCCGGCTCCGAGCTCCTCGACGCGGCGCGCCCAGGCGACCGCTTCCAAACCGGTCGGAACGCGGCCGCCATTAATGTGGACTTCCCAGATTGTCTGCCCGTTCTTGACGACGCGGCGCGGATCGATGTTCACCACCGTCGCGCAGCGGCCGAACTTTTGCGAAACTTCAGCGATGAGTTCCGGCGTTTTGACGGCGGCGGAATTCATGCTCACCTTCTCCGCCCCCGCTTGAATGAGGCGCGTCGCGTCGGCGATGGTGCGAATGCCCCCCCCTACGGTGAAGGGCATGAAGATTTGTTCGGACACCCGGCGCACGACATCGAGCATGATCTCGCGGGCTTCATGGCTGGCGCAAATATCGAGAAAGACGAGTTCGTCCGCACCTTGCTCTTCGTAGCGCCGGGCCACTTCGACCGGATCGCCGGCATCGCGAAGGTTGAGGAAATTGACCCCCTTCACGACCCGGCCACGATCGACATCGAGACACGGAATGATTCGTTTGGAAAGCGCCATGGCATCCCTCGACAGCGGATAATGCTCGTATTTTACGAACCCCGGCGGAATGCGTCGTCGGGCATTGTCGGTGGGCCAATTTTGGAAGGTGTGGCGAAGGCCGGATGAGACGGATCGCGTACGAATCAAAAAACAGGGACCCCACTCACGGCGGCGAGCGGAAGTCCCTGCTCGGTGGAGGATGCCGACGAAAACTTCGCGCGGCTGCCGAGACAACCGCGCGCACGAACGAACAACAACATGGATCGGGGGGAGACATTCAACGGACCGAAGTCCGTAGGACGGGGGAGACGTTGTCGGAAGCCGAACTATTCCTTGACGCTGCCCGCCATCACCCACAGCATGTAGGCGACGCGGTCGCGAAGGCGGCGTTCTTTTTTTTGCACATAGCTCGCGTATTCACGATAGCAATAATAGAGCGACGCCACCGTGAACGCGGCGAAAGGGCCTGCAATCAAACTCATGGCTGGATTCTCTCGGACGGGGGCCTCTGTAAGTTCCGTGCCCAAACTTAGCTCACCCCCGGCAGTGAGGCAAATGCAACCAGCCACGATTTCCCTCACGGATCGAACTTTGCGAAGATAGGCAGAATGGTCGAACGTCCACGCCTTTGCTTTGGCCCCTGGCGGGAAATCGTCTGCAACGGACTGGCCTCGCCCGTGCGCGTCATTCGCGATCTCAACGCCGACCTGGCCATCGGTCAGGTGCGTCCCTCGGCCGCGGCGACGCAACCCTGGTGGCGGTTTTGGTCGCCGCTGCATGGGCTCGAGGTCTGCGAGACCGACGATCTCGCGCTGCTCCTGACTCTGCGCCCCAGCCGGCTTTCGAAAGGGCTCTGGATCCTTCGCGATTGCGACGACAACGAAGTGGGGAAATTACGCGGCGACGAACTTCTCGATCCGTGGAGCCAGCCGTTCGCGCGGCGTTTTGCGCTCGGCGGCGACGCCTGGCAGATGCGCGAACTCGATGGCAGGGCGTATGCGACCTGGTCCATGAGCCCCGAAGGCGACATCCTCGCCTTTCACGACCAGGAACTGACGAATCCCTTCGTCCGCATGCTCGTGCTCGGCTCGTTCCTGCTCATGCGGAAACCGTCGTAAGCCATTCGCCATCAGGGCGTCAACACAGGCCGTTTGCCGATGGCGACTTTGACTTCGGAGCGAGCGTTCTCGCGATAGACTTCGAACGTCGCCTCTTTGCCGGGTTCGGCGTCGACGATCAGCTGCCGGAGATGCCGCATCGCCTGAAAATGTTGCAGCGGTTGACCGTTGAACTTCGCGATGACATCGCCGACTTTAAGCCCCGCCTGATCGCCTGGTTGGCCGGGGATCACTTTCATCACCATGACGGCGCCGCCGTCGACGCCGAGCACCTTGGCCTTGGACGAGGGAAACTCTTCCATGCCGACGCCGACATAACCGCGAACGACTTCGCCGCGTTCGATGAGAGCGTTCGCGATCTTGTTGGCCGTATTGCTTGGGATCGCGAAGCCGATGCCGCGATTGACGCCGTTCTCATTGACGATGGCGACATTGATCCCGACCACGCGCCCCAGCTGATCGAAAAGCGGTCCGCCGGAATTGCCGGGGTTGATGGCCGCGTCGGTCTGCAAGAGTTCGACCATGTCGAGCTTATCGATCAAGCGATCCTTGGCGCTGATGATGCCGACCGTCACCGTCTGCCGCAAACCGAGCGGACTGCCGATCGCGAGAGCCCAATCGCCGACGGCGACATCCTTGTCGGTGTCAGCGAAGACAACGGTTTGCTTCATGTCTTCTTTGAGCGGTTCGGAAACGTCCGTCGGCAATTTGATGATGGCGAGATCGGTGATCGGATCCGTGACGACCGCCGAGCCATCGACCCCGATGACCCGACCGCTGGCGAAAATGATCCGCAGCCGATCGGCTCCCTGAACGACGTGGTGGTTGGTCATCAAATAGCCGGGCTTGATGAGCACGCCCGAACCCATGCCGGAAAAGGTGTATTTGCGGTCCTTGTCGGAATCGTAGGTGAGAGGCCCTTTCGCGAGCGGATCGTCCTTTTTCCCGATATCGCGCAGGTTGGCGATGTTGACGACGGAAGGACTCACCTTGCCGACGACATGGCGAAAGCCGAGCGAAACCAGGCCCACTTTTTGATCGATGGCGGCGAGTTGCTGCGCGGCGAATTCGGCTTCGGCCTTCAGTTCCGCACGGCGTTTCAAATAAATCGCTTCGGCTTCCGCGTTGGCTTCCGCAAGTCGAAAATGGACCAGCACAAGCGGCAGAATATTGGCCAACAACATGACGACCGCCAACAAGAACGCCGTCGGCACCACCATCTGCCACATCCGGCTCTTCTCGACATGTGGGGAAGGAGTGGGGGGAGATGACGCTGCGGCCACGGGCTGCCTGAACTCGGGCGGTTTCGGCGCAGGCGGTTTGGGCGCGGGCGGCAGCGGCGGAGCGGTGCGGAGAGTCGCGTCGGAAACGGGCCGGCGTTGCGGTTCAGCGCTTGCCACGGGCGGATCGACGAGCGGAGCCTCGGTTTCCATGGGGATCTCCGGGGCGACCTCCTTGGGCACGTCCTGGAGAACATTCGCCTTCGCCGGCTCGCGCAAAGAATGCGGTTCGTCGAGAGCGCTATCGAGGTCGACGGCGCTGCGCGGACGCTGCGTGCGCCGGTGCGACGACTCTTGCGCCAGAGCACGCAACGCTTCCATCTCGCCCGGTTGCAATGTGGGTTCGAGCGGAGTCAGCATTTCGGTGTCGTCGTTGACGTACGACTCCGTATCGACGTGGGGATCGAGGTTGGGGCGGCTGCGCGGCCGCGGAATGCGTTCGCCCCCCGCCTCGCGCGCCGCTTCGCGAAGGGCTTCGAGATCGACCGGTTCGAGCGTTTGCTCGAGCGGAGTTCGCGGGTTGTCTTCGTCCGGTGTCGCGTCGTCGGGTCTCATGGCCTGCTCCAAGGCTGAGTTCTCATGACCAAGCCATCATAGCACGCCGAAGATTCGTCCGCGCGGTGCGTCAATCAAGGGCGAGCGCGGCAGGCGCATCACTCGATAAACGTGAACTCTTTGCCGTTGATCAAGACGTGAGCGAGGGCCGTCCAGGCGGCCGCGTCGTTCGCGTCGCCGAGGAAATCGCGGCATGCGGACATTTCGGTATCGGTTGGGCCGCGTCCGTAGGCGGTTCGATACATACGCTGGACGCGCTGCGCGAGGTCTCCAGGTTCGGCCAGGGTGCGTTTGGCCCAAAGTTCGGCTTGCTGATGGACGAACGGATCGTTGAGCAAAATGAGAGCTTGCGCAGGAACGTTCGACACGCTACGGCGACCGACCGTCGAGAACGGCGTGGGCGTATCGAAGGCCTGTAGGAAGCTCGATAGAAAATTGCGGCGCGACGCGAGATAGATGCTACGCCGTCCGGCGCCATCGAGAGGACCACTGTCCGGTCGGCCGCGGCCTTGTTGGAAATCGGTCAGGAACACGGGGATCGACGGGCCGAACGACGTGGCGTCGAGCCGGCCGGATACGGACAAAATCGCATCGCGAATCGCTTCCCCCTCAAGGCGGCGCACGCGGGCGTGTTGCAGAAGAATGTTGCCGGGGTCGATCTTGACGGCGTCGGCGCTTGGTCGCGAGGAACGTTGATAGACATCGGTGAGCGCGATCTGCCGAATCAGGCGTTTGAGGGAATACCCGTCTTGGGCGAACTGAGCGGCGAGATGATCGAGCAACTCAGGGTGCGTCGGCGCTTCGCCGAGCACGCCGAAATTGTCGACCGAACCGACGATGCCGCGGCCGAACATATGATGCCAGACGCGATTGACGAACACGCGTGTGAAGAAGGGATTGACGGCCGGGTCGGTGATCTGTTTCGCGAGTTCGAGCCGGCCGCTGCCATGATCGGCGGCGATTTCGTCGGAACCGACCAGGGCCGCGAGCAAGCGGCGGGGGGCTATGTCCCCCGGCGTTTTGTGATTGCCGCGAATGAAGACCCGTTCGTTGACGCCGTTGCCGTCGAGCATGGCAGGGGCCAATCGCGAATCGAGGCGGATGGCGGCGGCGAGTTTCGCCTGTTCCCCGGCATAAGCTTTTTGCAAATCAGCAAGCGGAGCGGCGACGCCGAACATTTCAGGATGAGCGAGCAGCCAGTTGATGCGGTGCGCGTCGCGAGGCGCGGCGGCCCCTTGCTTGAGCGCGGCCACGGCGGACGTGAAACGCGAGCGGAGGCGGCCGGCATGTTCCGGCAACGGCACAGGCGTCAACACGCCATCCCAATCGGCGACTTCCGGCCGGGCGGCGAGCGGGTCGTCTGCGGGCGGCGAAGTGGGGCTTTGAATCACCTTGGCGACGGCGCATTCATTCGCGGCCGGGGTGATTTCGAGATGGACGCGCCGGCCCTTGTACTGGGAAAGGTCGAGGGTATGCCAGCGAAACTCGGGCCCGACGTTGAACGATGAGATCAATCCATTATGCAACGGCCCGACGACGACGACATGCCCTTCCACGGCGGCGTAAATCTGCCCGGCTCCGCGCAATCGCAGGTAAATCTTGCCGTCGATATCGAATTTCGGCGTGCGGATCATGCGGCCCGGGCGCATGGCCTTGGCGATCCCGCTCGATTCGCTGTCGCCGCGCGTCGTCTTCAAGTTGCTCCACAGGGGATCGAACTCCGCCGAGGCTTCCGTCGCCAGAACGCCATCGGGCAGTCGGATCATGCCGGGCTGCACCGGGCCCGGCCCGTAGGCCACGCCATCGGGCAGCCAGGCATCGGGCGAACATGTCTGATAATCGACGATGACCTGGGTCTGCGGATGGGGCGACTCGGTTTTGAGCGGCTCGAATTTTTGACCGGAAAGTTCGACCGCGTAAACGTGGAGCGGATCGCGCCGATCTTTGACGGCCGCCCGTAAATGTTGAGCCCAGAGCTCGACGCGGCGCGGATCGAGGTCTGCTCGACGCGCGGTCGGCACGGTCGACGGCGCCTTCCGCAATGCCGCCCGCGCCTCTTCGAGATAATCGTCGAGCGACTTGAGCCCCGGTTCGAACGCCGCCACGATCGCGTCGTTGAACTTCGGCCGATAAATCTCGCGCAGCCTCCAAATCGCCGCCGCGATCGGACGATTGTGTTCGTGCGTATCGAAAGCGACGAGCCGATAGCTGCTGCTTTCGAGGAACCCGGCCAGAGCGTAATAATCCTTCGTCGAGATCGCGTCGAACTTGTGGTCATGGCAGCGGGCGCACGCCACCGTCAGTCCCAGGAAGGTTTTCGTCATCACGTCGAGTTGATTGTCGAGGCGGTCGGCTCGGTCCTGGCAGATATCGACCGGCGAATGGACTTGCTCGCCGAGAAACCAAAATCCGGTCCCCAGCGTTGATTCGTTGTAACCCTCCTGCGGATGAAGGCGGGGCTTCGGCAGCAAATCGCCCGCCAGATGCTCGCGCGTGAATTGATCGTACGGCACATCCGCGTTCAGCGCCCGAATCACATAATCGCGATACTGATACGCATTGGGCAACGTGAAATCCAATTCGTGCCCCCGGCTTTCGCCGTAGCGCATCAAGTCGAGCCAGTGCCGGCCCCAGCGTTCGCCGAACTGGTGCGACGCCAGCAATTGGTCCACGACCGCCCCAACAGCCCTGGTGCGATCGACCGCAAAAGCTTTTTCGAAATCCTTCACCATCTCCGGCGTGGGAGGCAAGCCGACGATGTCGAACGACAAACGCCGTAAAAGGACGCGAGCTTCGGCCGGCGGCGCGGGGGTGAGTCCCTTCTCTTTGAGCTTCACGTCCACGAAACGATCGATGGCCGACGCCGAGCCGGCAGGAAGTTCCGCGGCACGAATGGGCTGCCAGGACCAGTGTTCGCGTTTGCGTTTCTCAAGATCGAAACCCTCGGCCGCCTTGGCGGATGGGGCGTTGGGAGTCGCGGGCCATTTCGCGCCGTTCTTGATCCATGTCGTGAGGTCGGCGATGGCGGCGTCCGCGAGTTTGCCTTTGGGCGGCATCTGCAAATCGGGATTCGTAAAGTGGACCGCCTCGATGATCCGGCTCTTTTCGGGAGATCCGGGAACCAGGGCCGGCCCCGTCTCGCCCCCTTTGAGAATGTCTTCGCGACGATCGAGCTTGAGCCCCCCCTTCACTTTTTTCGAGTTCGCCGAATGGCAGGAGTAACACGATTCCGCCAACACGGGGCGGATCTTTTTTTCGAAGAAATCGAGATCGTCATCGGCGCACGCCGTGCCTGCCAAAACAACGAGGGCGACGAGGGCGGTCAATCGATACATCGATAAACTCCGGGTCTGGGAGCGTCTGAAAAACGTAGACATAAGATCGCATGATACCATGCCGCGATTCACTCTTCCAGCGCACGCAGCAACCCGGCCGCTTTATGCCAGGTCTCTTCGTATTCGCGCTCCGGCACGGAATCGGCCACGATGCCGCCTCCCACGGAAAAATGAGCCCAGCCTTTGCCGAGCGTCATGGTGCGAATCAGCAGGTTCAAATCCATCGAGCCATCGAGGCCCAGGTAACCCAGGCAACCGCAATAGGGGCCGCGGGCGACGTTTTCGAGTTCCGTGATGATCTCCATGGCCCGAATCTTCGGCGCCCCCGTGATCGAACCGCCGGGGAAGGTGGCGCGCAAGAGATCGATCGCGTCGAGCCCGGGACGCAATTGGCCGCGAATCTCCGACACCAGATGATGCACGAAGCGAAACGTCTCCAATTGACATACGGCTGACACTCGAATCGAACCGTATTCACAGACCCGGCCCAGATCGTTGCGCAGCAAATCGACGATCATCACATTCTCGGCCCGGTCTTTGATGCTTTCCTGAAGATCGCCGCCGCGGGCCATGTCTTCCATGGGATAAAGGCCGCGAGGCCGAGTCCCCTTGATGGGTCGGGTTTCGACTTCCCCGCCGCTCAACCGCAAAAACCGCTCGGGCGACGCGCTGGCGATGACGAATTCGCCGACATCGAGATAACCCGCAAACGGTGCGGCGTTGCGCGTTCGCAGCCGCCGATAAATTTCGAGCGGCGCCGCGTCGAGCGGATGCACAAGACGTTGCGAGAGGTTCACCTGAAAACAATCGCCTGCATGAATGTACTCGATGCCGCGGCGCATCATGCGTAAATACCCTGCGCGATCGAAATTGCTCGCCAGGCCCTCGTGGATGGGAAACGTCGGCGCCTGAAGGGGGGCCGGGGCGACCTTCGGCCAAGGCGGCGGCGTTGGCGTGGAATCGAGCCAGCGCATGATCTGATCGCGCCGCCGCTGGATCCGCGCCTGCCGCGCCGCCGGTTCGGTGTCGGGAAGGCCCGTCACGATGAGCCAGCCTTTCGAGGCCGCATGGTCGTAGGCGAAAACCCAGTCGTAGAAGCCGACGGCGAGTTGCGGCGTCGCGAAATCGTCAACTGCGGGCCGCGGCAGCTTCTCGAGATGCCGCGACAGTTCGTAACCGAAAAGCCCTGCCACGCCCCCTTGAAACGGCGGCAGTCCCGGCGCCCTCTCGACGCGGTAGGATCCGAGAAGTTTTCGCACCGCCACGAACGGATCCGGATCCGCTTCGAGCCATGCCGTGGGATCGGCGCTGACATACGAATAACGCCCCTGAGGAGAAATCTGAGCGCTATCGAAGAAGACAACGTGCGGCTGATGGACCACACGCAGAAAGACCTCCCAGGGCGTCAAGCCGGGGAGTTCTTCGGCGAAAGAGGGACCGAGCATGGGCGGGGCGATGGCCATGCGTTCATTTTAGGCGATTGGTCCAAGGATTCGGAACGTGGAGACAAGTTTATTCGCGTGCGGGATGAACCAGGCACGGCAAACAACGTGTCCTCGCCGTACAATAACGCAAACCATCGCAACGCTGAGGTCGTCCGCTCGCCATGTCGAAAACTCTTCCGCAACTCACGTTCGAATACGATGTCGCCGTCGTCGGCGCCGGCCATGCGGGTACAGAAGCGGCGCTTGCGGCCGCGCGGATGGGCCTGCGGACGGTCCTGCTCACGCTCAACGCCGACACCGTGGGCCAGATGAGTTGCAATCCCGCGATTGGCGGCGTCGCCAAGGGACAGATCGTTCGCGAGATCGACGCGCTGGGCGGCGAAATGGGCAAAATCACCGACGCCAGCGGCCTTCAGTTCCGCATGCTCAACCGCACCAAGGGCCCCGCGATGCATTCGCCGCGGGCCCAGGCCGATAAGAAACTTTACCAGTTCACGCTGAAGCACGTCGTCGAAGGGCAAGCGAACCTCACGCTGCGCCAGGAAATGGTCGAGGGGATTCTGCTCGATGGCGCTCCAGGGGCGGTGCGTGTCGCCGGTGTGTTGGCGCAGGGGCAGACGCTCTATCGAGCCCGCGCCGTCATCCTCACCACCGGTACGTTTCTCAAAGCCCTCATGCACATGGGCGAGGCGAAGTCGCGCGGCGGCCGGGCGGGAGATCAGTCGGCCGAGAACCTCAGCGACAGCCTAGCGTTCTGCGGCATCGAACTGGCCCGTTTCAAAACCGGGACCCCCTGTCGGCTCAATGGCCGCACCATCGATTTCGCCGCCTGCGAACGTCAGCCCGGCGACGACGACCCGCGCCCGTTCAGCTTCGCGACCGACCGCATCAAGCAGCGGCAGCTCGATTGCCATATCACCTATACGAACGAGACGGTTCACGATCTCATTCGCCAAAATCTGCACCGGGCGCCGATGTATTCCGGGCAGATCCAAGGCCGCGGCCCGCGCTATTGTCCGTCGATCGAGGACAAGGTCGTGCGCTTCGCCGACAAGGACCGCCATCAAATCTTCCTCGAACCCGAAGGGTACAACACCCTCGAATACTACTGCAACGGCATCAGCACCAGTCTGCCCAAAGACGTGCAGCAAGCGATGCTCGCGCACATTCCGGGCCTGGAACGAGCGGAGATCTTGCGTTGGGGTTACGCCGTCGAATACGATTACGCCCCACCGACCCAACTTCGGCCGACCCTCGAAACGAAGAACGTGGCCGGGCTCTATTTCGCCGGCCAAATCAACGGCACCACCGGCTATGAAGAGGCGGGCGCCCAGGGTTTGATGGCGGGCATCAACGCCGCCCTCGCCATCAAACAAGAACCGCCTCTCGTGCTCGATCGCAGCCAGGCCTACATCGGCGTGTTGATCGACGATCTCGTCACCAAAGGCGTCGACGAGCCGTATCGCATGTTCACGTCGCGGGCGGAATATCGCCTGCTGCTCCGCCACGACAACGCCGACCGCCGTCTCACGCCGCTCGGGCGCCGCGTCGGTCTTGTCACCGATACGGCCTGGTCCCGTTTGCAGTCGAAAGAAACCGCCATGGCCGAGCTTCAGCATTTGTTGCAGACGACGAGAATCGGCCAGGACACGCTTGAACGTTGTCTGCGCCGCACCGAAGTCGACTGGGCGAAGCTCTGCGAGATGCAGCCAATGCTACGTGATGTGCCGTACTCGGCCGAGGTGATCGAACAGGTGACCTTGGAATTGAAATATGCCGGCTACATCGATCGACAGTCGGCCCAGATCGAAAAATTCCATCGCATGGAGCACAAGCCGATTCCGAATTCGTTCGACTACGACGCCATGCCGCAGCTTCGCCTCGAAGCCCGCGAAAAATTTCGCGCCATCCGCCCTCTGAACCTCGGTCAGGCCAGCCGCATCAGCGGCATCAGCCCGGCCGACTTGGCGGTGGTGCTGATGTATCTGGAAAGCGATTGAAGTCGGCTTAGCGCAAATCCGCTTCATCCACCGCAAACGCGTAAATCTGCGACGGTTGTTCGGTGAAATCGTTGTCGGTCGTCACCAGGAGCAGGCGGCGGCCATCGGCGAGGTTGGGTCCGAAGCAGAGGCCTTCAACTTTTTCCGGCAACGACAGGCCGAACTTCGTGAGGTCGAGGAAGGGAGTTTTGCTGACTGCGACAATTCCCATGGGCAGCCCGGTCGTCGGCAGTTGGGCGACTTTGCTGACGTCGGAGGCGGCAGCCGTGCTGATGCGGAAGATTTTGCAGAAGCGGTTTTTGCCGGAGGCGGTGTCGCGTTCGAGCACGAGGAACTCGGTGTCGGAAAGCGCGAGAATTTCGTTCATGCCGTGCTTGCCGCCGTCGCGTTGATAGACGAATTCGCGGGTGCGCAGCGTTTGCGGATCGAGTTCGAGGATGCGGGTGTTGACGCCAAAGAAGGCGTCGTCTTGCAAGAGCGGGCTTTGCAGCATGGCGACGAGTTTGCCGCCGGGCGTGCGTGTGAGGCCTTCGAAGCCGCGATTGGGCGACCGGCCCTTGCCCGCTTTCGCTTCCTTGGACGGATGGCCGCTGGGGTTGGCGATGAGGAAATGTTCGGGGATGGGAAAATCGCGGAGCAGTTTGCCTTTGCGGTTGAACTCGAGAATTTTGGGGCCGTATTCATCGGAAACGTACACGGTCCCCTGCTTTGAGATGGCGACGCCTTCGGAATCGAGGCGCCGGGCGAGATTGTGTTGGTCGCCCAGAAACGGTTGGCCGGAGGAGTCGCGCAGGATGACGGTTTCCTTCAATTCGAACTTGAGCGTTTCGCCCTGGAGTGTGAGATCGGCGATCTGGAAGCGGCATTGATAACGCGAAGCTCCGTCCTTGGGGCCGCGATCGGGGAGAAGCACGTACCGATTCCCCTCAAGATGCGCGATGGCCGAGCCGAAGCCGCCGAGGCGGTTGTGCGGCGTCCCCTCTTCAAGGTTGTCCGTAAGGTTCGACTTATCGATATCGGCGCCGGGGATTTTCGCGACCGCGAGCAACTTGATCTCTGCTCGCAGCGCCGGAGGGAAGGCGATCGAAGCGAGCAGAATCCAACAGGCAAGGGCTTTCATGGGGAACTCACACGACAGGCGATGGGCGGTGCGAAGAGTACGGAGACAAAGACCGAGGCATTATAGCTTTCCCGCGCGGCCAGTTCCCGTACAAAAATGGGGCATGAAAGAAGCAACTTCAGCGGTGCAGGATTATTTGAAGGCCATTCACAGCCTTGGAGGCGCCGCGACGACGGTCTCGCCCGTCGACATCGCCGCCCGTCTGAAGGTGCGCGCCCCGTCGGTGACCGGCATGCTCAAGCGTCTCGTCGACCAAGGCATGATCACCTACGAAACGCGGCGCGGCGCACAGCTCACCGACATCGGCATCGCCCAGGCTCGCCGCGTCATTCGGCGCCATCGTCTGGTCGAACTGTTCCTGACGAAAGTCCTGGGACTCGACTGGAGCGAGGTCGACGCCGAAGCCGAACTCCTGGAACACGCGATCTCGCCCCGGCTCGAAGAAGCGATCGCCGCCCATCTCGGCGAGCCGGTCGAAGATCCTCATGGGCATCCGATTCCGTCGGCCGAGGGGGATCTCCGGGCCCGCGATCTGCAAGCGCTGCATCTGTTTCCCACCGGCGCGAAGGTCGTCATCCGCGAAGCGCAAGACGACAACCCGGCTCGCCTCAAACGCTGGCAGTCGCTCGGCCTGGTCCCCGGCGTCATCGTCCATTTTCTCGGCCATCAGCCGCTCGATGATCTCTTCGAATTGCAAGTCGGTCCGCGCGTCGTGCAG
>JBAXFO010000013.1:0-17373 GCA_037139885.1 Planctomycetota bacterium | reverse complement strand
CACGGTCACCTTGAACAACTCGGCGACGTTCGGCGGCGTGGTGTCGAACGGCGGCCTGACGGTGGCGTCAAGCACAACGGGCAAGGTGTTGACCCTCAACGCCACCAACTCGTATGCCGGCAACACGTCTGTCTCAGGCGGCACGCTCCTGGCGGGCGTGGTCGGGGCCTTTGGCTCTGGAACCGTCGCGGTGGCCTCCGGTGCGGTCCTCGACCTCAACTCGCTCGCCGTCGCCAATGCGACCACGAACAATGGCGGCACGATCCTCAATGCGGGTAGCTATGCCGGCACGCAGACGCTCCTCGCGACAGCCACGTATTCGTCGCTGAGCTCCGCGAGCACGCTCAACGTGGGCAGTGCGGGCAAGGCCACGCTCAACGGAGCGATCGCCGGCACGATCGCCACGCTCACCGGTGGCACCGCCGAACTGGCCAGCGGCGGGTCGCTCACGCAGTCATCGGGTCCAAAGAACGTCAACGTTTCGCGGACCATAATCAGTCCCCGGCGGCAGTTCAACGATTCGAGTTCTAAGTTGTCAGGTACCATTTTTAAGGGTCTTGACACCTTAGAATCTCCCGAATTGGGCAAAGGCTTGCGAGCGCGTTCGGCGACATTCCGCAGCCGATCAGCACCGGAAATTTGAGGAGAGAAAATCATCGGAATTTTTTCCCGGCCGCATCGCTTCGCCGTTGAACCCGCCCCGCAGCTGGCGTTTTTCGCCACGATCGGACCGATTCTCACGGTGCATGACGGTCGGTGAATCGCCTGTTTCGAGCTTCACGGGCCTCTGCGAGCGCACCTTCACATCCCCAAGAATACCAGAAATTCCGTCCGCAACCGAACGTAACCGGGCGATGCGGCTTATTTCTGATGCAGCCAAGTTTTCTGCGGGGAGGAGCCAACCTGATCCGAATCGCAATTCTCCGACAAGACGTGCGTCACCCAAGCCGATCTCTTGGAGATCGAATGACCGGATAAGGGCATATCGCTGCGACCCCCAAGGGGTCGGCTTGGGTTACGCACGACGGAATGCGATTTGTTTTTTGGAGCGGCACTTTGCCCCTTATTTCTCCGGTTCCGTCATGCCGCGGGGATCGAGGGCGGCGGTTAGCTCTTCAACTTTGACGACCGCGTCGGAATCTTTCTTCTTGAGCGTGCCGGATTTGATCTTCTCCAGGCATAGATCGCGGACGGTTTTGCCGACTTTGAACGCTTCCTTGGCGAGCGCGGCGGCGGCGTCGTAGCCGATGAGGGGGTTGAGACTTGTGACCATGGCCATGCTCCATTCGACTTGTTTCTCGCAGGCGGCGCGGTTCGCTTCCATTTCGAGGGCGCAGAAGTCAATGAAGGCGTTCGTGCATTGGGCGAGCAGTTCGACGCTCTCGATCGACGCCAGGCCCATCACCGGCATCATGATGTTCAGTTCGAATTGACCGCCGGTCGCGCCGGAGAACATCAGGCATTGATCGTTGCCGACGACGCGGGCGCACACCTGCATCATCGCTTCGCACATCACCGGATTGACTTTGCCCGGCATGATCGACGAGCCCGGTTGGCGGTCGGGCAGCATGATTTCGTAGAAGCCGCAACGGGGGCCGGAGCCGAGCCAACGCACGTTGTTGGCGATCGTGAAGAGCGTGACGGCGATGGCGCGCAGCTGGCCCGAGCACTCGACCAGGCCGTCGCGGTTGGCGTTGGCTTCGAAGTGGTTCAGCGCTTCGACGAAGGGGACGCCCGTCTCTTCGCCAGGACCTCGGCCACCTTCGCGCCGAACTTGGGATGCGTGTTGATGCCGGTGCCGACGGCGGTGCCCCCCGCGGGGAGTTCGAGCACGGCTTCCAGCGCCCGCTGCGCCCGCCCGAGGGAAAGTTCGATTTGCCGGGCGTAACCGCTGAACTCTTGCCCCAGGCGGATGGGCGTGGCGTCGGCGAGATGGGTGCGGCCGATCTTGATGATGTCGTCCCATTGCTTCGCCTTGTCGGCCAACACATCGTGAAACCGCTTGAGGGCCGGGATGAGTTGCTGGGCGACCGCCGTACCGACCGCGACGTGAATGGCCGTGGGGAACATATCGTTGGTCGATTGCCCCATGTTGACGTGGTCGTTGGGATGCACGGGCTTTTTGACGGCGAAGCGGTCGCCGCCGGTGAGCTCGATGGCCCGGTTGCTGATGACTTCGTTGGTGTTCATGTTCGACGAGGTGCCCGAGCCGGTCTGGTACACATCGAGGGGAAATTGATCGTCGAGCTTGCCGTCGGCGACTTCGCGGGCGGCCTGAATGATGGGGCTGGCGATCTCGGCTTTGAGCTTGCCGAGATCGCGATTGGCCGTGGCCGCGGCGATCTTGACGAGGCCCAGCGCCCGGATCAAACGGCGGGGCAGAGGCTGCCCGGAGATCGGAAAATTCTCGACCGCCCGCTGCGTCTGGGCGCCGTAATAGGCCTTGGCCGGCACGCGCACGTCGCCCATGGAATCCTTCTCGACGCGAAACTCGCTCATGTCTTGCTCCAATGCGGATGACCCGTGGTTGGGTGTCATTCTATGATCCGCTATAACGAAGCGTACGGGTCCGATCGACATCTTAAATTCTGCGAAGCGAACGAGTTCATCCATGGGAACGGCGAAAGCGGGCTCCCTTCGGCTGCCGCTCAAATGGCACGGCGGGAAGTTTTACCTGGCGTCGAAGATTCTCGCTCTCATGCCTCCGCATTTGCACTACGTCGAACCCTACTTCGGCGGCGGCGCGGTCCTTCTCGCTCGCAGCCCGAACGAACCGTCGCTTTGGCTCGATTCGAATCAAGGCGTCTCGGAAGTCGTCAACGACATCAACGGCCATCTCGTCAATTTCTGGCGAGTTCTCAAAGACGAACGCCAGTTCGCCTCTTTCAAGCGCATCGTGGAGGCCACGCCGTTCGCGCGCGATGAATGGTCGGCGGCCCATGCCCATGTCTACGGAAAAGATCCTGTCGCCGACGCGGCCGCGTTCTTCGTCGATTGCCGACAAAGCCGTTCGGGCATGATGAATTGCTTCACGTCCATCACGCGCAACCGCATCCGCCGCGGCATGAACGGCAGCACGTCGGAATGGCTCGGCACCATCGAAGGCCTGGCCGACGTGCATCAACGATTGAAACAAGTGGTCATCGAGAACATGCCCGCCACCGCCTTGATCCAGCGCGAAGATACGCCGACGACGCTCTTCTACTGCGATCCTCCGTACGTCCATGAAACGCGCGCCACGACCGAAGCGTACGCCCACGAAATGACCGAAAAGGATCATCGCGAAATGTTGGCCGTGCTCAAGAAATGCAAGGGCAAGGTGATGCTGTCGGGATACGCGTGCGAACTTTACGACTCCGCTCTCGCGGGCTGGAGCCGCCACACGTTCGACCTGCCTAACAACGCCGCCAGCGGCGAGACGAAGCGGCGGATGATCGAAGTCGTATGGTGCAATTTCTGACGCCGATTTTCGCGCAAACCTCTCTCGGAGCGAACGGACATGACCGATAACGCGATCGATCCCCTGCAACTGGTCAAGCCGCGACGCAAGATCGTCGGCATGTCCGCGATCTTGCTGCCGTTCGCGGCCAACGGGCAAGTCGATTGGCCCGGATTCCGCCATCATGTCACGCGGACGTTCGACGCCGGTCTGGTTCCCGCCGTCAACATGGATACCGGCTACGCGAACCTGATCGATGAAGCGACGCGGCGGACCGTGCTCGCCGAAACGCAGGCGCTGGCGAGCGGGCGGATGTTTGTGGCCGGGGCGTTTGTCGGCGATCAGGCGGGGGCGGCGTTCAACCTCGACGCCTATCGTCGGGCTGTCGAGCAGATTCAGAAGCACGGCGGCATGCCGATCGTCTTCCAATCGTATGGTCTCGTCGGCCTGCCCATGGCGGAATTGCTGGAAGGTTACCGCGCCATCGGCCGCGATTGTCCGCGGTTTCTGGCGTTCGAACTCGGCGAGGCGTTCGCGCCGTTCGGGCGGATTTACGATCTCGAAACCTACGCGGGACTGATGGCAATTCCGCAATGCGTCGGCGCGAAACATTCGTCCCTCGAACGGATGCTCGAATGGCGGCGGATCGTTTTGCGCGATCGGTTGCGGCCCGATTTCCTCGTCCTCACCGGCAACGATCTCGGCATCGACATGGTGATGTACGGCAGCGATTATCTGCTAGGCCTGAGCACCTTCGCGCCCGAAGCGTTCGCCCGCCGCGACGCTCTTTGGCTGGCGGGGGACTCGGCGTTTTACGAGTGCAACGACCTGCTTCAGTATCTCGGCTTCTTCGCGTTTCGGCCGCCGGTGCCCGCGTACAAGCACAGCGCGGCTCAGTTTCTCAAGCTGCGCGGCTGGATCGCCACCGATCTGACGCATCCCAAAAGCCCGACCCGGCCCGCGAGCGATTTGGCGATTTTGGGCGAGATCGCGGAGCGGTTGCCGAGGTGATCGATCGCCGATTCCTCGTGCGCGGCTCTCCTGCGGAAAGCCGCCATCACGTCTACTTTCGGTCCGCAAGATATTCGTTCGTCGACATCGATTTGGCGTAGCCGAACGCGAGAGCGGACATGAACGCCGCGTGCACCTGAGCGGCGGGCACGATCGCTCCGTTGAACTCCAAATCGCGAGACGCACACGCATCATGCACGACCGTGCAATCATAACCGAGATCCGTCGCAGCGCGTATGGCGCCATCGACGCACATATGGCTCATCGCCCCGCAGAGCGTGACGCGCTTAACGCCGGCGCCGTCAAGAACCGCTTGGAGATCGGTTTCGCGAAACGAATTGATGAAGTGTTTCAGGACGACATGTTCGCCTGCGAGATTCTGCACCTTCGGATGAATCTGCGCTCCGGCCGAACCCGGCGCGAAGAATGGGGCTTCGGCCGTGGGGAACTCGTGCCGAATATGCACAACGAGATCGCCGGCGCTGCGGGCTGCGGCGAGGAGCCGCGCGGCATTGTCTGCGGCCGCATCGATCCCGCTGAGCGTCCAGCGGCCTCCGGGAAAATAGTCGTTCTGCAGATCGATGACGACGAGCGCCTGTTGGGGCATGAGCAGTCTCACTTCGTGGGTTTCTTCTTCGAGGCTTTTGGCGGCGGGAGCAACGCTTCATAGGTTGCGATGTACGCCTTCGCGGGCACACGGCGGATCGCTTCGCCGATCACATCGAGCGGCACATCCTCGATCTTTTTAAAGCGGATGCACACTTTGCCCATATCGAGCTTTTTGCCGGTCTTCGCCCATGCGTCGCGGAACCAGCGCTCGTAATCGTTGCCGCCCTCGCAGCGGTCGGCGCCGACGGCTCCGTAAAGCGGCATCAAGTACAACGCCATGTAACGCTTCTGCGACGCCAGACCGGCGAACGGCAACGGTTTCGTGGGGTCGCAGCGATACCCGGCTGGGTAGATCCGGTGCGGCACATAGTAGCCGATGCCGCCGTATTGCATGCCCTCTTCGAAATCGGCGTCGAGATTTTTGAGGAGCGTCGCGCGCACGGCCTGAAGCGCGCTGCGCCGGTCTTCGGCAAGTTCATTGAGGTAGTCGGCCACGGTGGTCGCTTTGCTTTGCACGGCCAACCTCCTGGGAGCGAAAACGGCGAGCAGGATCTTAAAATCCCGCTCGCCGCAATGGTCAGGGTTGCAAGTTTGCCGACGTTACTTGCGTGCCGGCATGGGCGGCAGATCGGCGAGTTCGACCGACACGGGGGCGTAATGGCTGAACTCCATGCTGAAGCTCGCCTGACCCTTGGTGGCGCTGCGCAAGTCGCCGGTGTAACCGAACAGGTTCGCGAGGGGCACCTTCGCTTCGACCTGAGCGATGCCCTTGTCTTCGCTGGCGTGCTCGATGATGCCGCGCTTGCTGCTGATGTTGCCGGCGATCTGACCCTGGTAGTCCTTGGGGGAAATGACCAGGATCTTCATGATCGGCTCGAGCAGCGTGATGCCGCCCTTGGCTTCGGCCTCGCGGAACGCTTCCAGGGCGCACAAGTAAAACGCGTCTTGCGACGAATCGACATCGTGGAACTTGCCGAAGTAAAGCTCGAACTCCAGATCGACGAACGGGAAGGGGTACTTGTATCCCTTCTTCGACGCTTCCCGGAGACCGTCTTCCACGCTCGGGATATATTCCTTGGGAATCGACCCCTGCTTGATGCTGTCGACAAAGTACACGTTGTTCGGATCCGGCTTGATTTTCGGATCTTTCAGTTCCTCGATCTCCGCGAGCTTCGCTTCGATGGCTGTCGGTGTCAGCGGCGTGAACTTCACGCAGATGACCGCGAACTTGCCGCGACCGCCGGTCTGCTTGGCGAACTTGTATTCGAAGTCGACCGGACGGCTGAGGCACTGACGGTACGCCACGCGCGGCTTGCCGAGCTTGATCAGCTCCGTGTTTTCTTGCGCCACGCCGATGGCGCGTTTCAGCTTCTCGATCGAGATTTCCAGGTGAAGCTCGCCCATGCCGGAGATGATGACTTCTTTGGTCTCATCGTCGGTATGGGTCTTCAGCGTCGGGTCATCGCGAACGAGCCGATTGAGCGCTTCGCCGACCTTGCCGGCGTCCAGCGATTTGCTGAACGTGAGGGCCTGAGCGATAACCGGCTTGGGGAACTGAATCGCTTCCAGCGCGACGGGCTTATCGGGATCGCTCAGGGTGTTGCCCGTGAACGTATCCGCCAAACCCATGGCCGCCACGATGTCGCCCGGCGAGGCCTTGTCGAGGCTGATGCGCTTGTCGCCCATCATGCGGTAGAAACGGGCGATGCGTTCTTTCTTGCCCGTCGTCGTGTTGATGTACGTTTCGCCCGGCTTCATCTCGCCCGAGTAAACGCGAATGTACACGAGATCGCCGTTCGTTTCGGCGACCGTCTTGAACGCCAGGGCGCTCATCGGCTCCGAAGCTTCCGGCTTCCGCTTCTGCACTTCTTTCGTTTTCGGGTGCGTGCCGTCGACCGGGGGCCGATCGAGTGGGCTCGGCAGACAATCGACGACGAGATCGAGCAACTGCTGCACGCCGTGAAACATTTTGCTGCTGCCGCAATGCACGGGCGTAAAGATGTTCTCAAGCGTTCCTTTACGCAGAGCCGCACGAATCTGCTCGAGCGAAATCTCTTTGCCTTCGAGAATCGCTTCGGTCAGTTCGTCCGACGCGGACGAGAGCGTATCGAGCATCTCTTCGCGGCGTTTGTTGGCCTCGTCGATGTACTTTTCGGGCACATCGGTCACGAAGAATTTGCGGTGCGTCGCATCGTCCACATCGCGGGTGACGAGCTTCATGTTGATGAGATCGATGATCCCTTCAAGGGCTTCGTCCTGGCCCGCGGGAATGGTGACCACACAGGGATTGGCGTGCAGCTTCGTCTTCATCTGATCGACGCAGGCCCAGAAATTGGCGCCCATGCGATCGAGCTTGTTGACGTACGCAATGCGCGGGACCTTGTACTTGGTCGCCTGACGCCACACCGTTTCGGATTGCACTTCGACGCCGCCCTTGGCGCAGAAGACGCCGACAGCGCCATCGAGGACGCGCAGGGAGCGTTCGACCTCGGCCGTGAAATCGACGTGGCCGGGAGTGTCGATGATGTTGATGGCGATGTCGTTGCCGGCGCGATCGGCCCAGTCGATCGACACGGCGGCCGAGTTGATGGTAATGCCTTTTTGGCGTTCGAGAGGGTCGAAGTCGGTGGTCGTATCGCCGTCGTCGACGTCGCCCACCTTGTGCTTGGTGCCGCTGTAATAGAGGATGCGTTCGGTCGTGGTGGTCTTGCCAGCATCGACGTGGGCCATGATACCGATGTTGCGAACTTTGTCGAGCATAAATGTAACGGGGGCTTGAGATTACGTCTTCAACATCATCCGATTCCCAGGACTCGAAGACTCGCCCGGGGGATTGAGATTCGTCTCCATTCGCGTCGCGAACGAGGCCATTATTCTACGATTGTATCGAAGGATGTCTAGTCCCGGCATGAAGAAGCGACGAAGAATCGACGGCTCTGGGAGTATTGTAAGGCGCAACCAAGTGACCGTGCACATTTGCTCAGAGCGCGGCGAATCGATTTCGTTCGCGGCTCTCCGCAGGAGAGCGTTGACAGAACGCCATGACGGCGAGCGCGTGGCGGCAGCGTTCTCCTGCGGAGAACCGCGAACGAACGCGACGCATTCAAGCGGCCATCTTGTGGGCCGGTTTCGCTTCAACCGGCCGCCCATCCAACCCGCATCGCTTCACGAGGCGGCGGCCCAGCCCGATGCTCGGCGCTTCGATGAGGAAGTACGTCGCCACCGTCAACGGCACGAGAGCCATCAACCAAACCCCCATAACAAGCGCTCCGACCAAAGCCGGCGCCTGCTCGCTCCAAGTCGCCGGCACCAGCCAAGCCGCCACAGTCATGGCCGGGCGAAACGTCGCGGTATGCAGGAGATAATAACTGCCCGCGGCCAATCCCGCCGTCCGCAGAATTTTGTTATCGAGCACGGCCAGGAACGACAGATCGAGACGATACGCCGTCATGCTGATCAGCACGAAGGACGCATAGCCCTCGAAGAATCCGCTGAACCGCGAATAAAGCCCGAAGCAAGGTTGCGTGAGAAACAGCACGGCCAAAGAGCCGACGGTCCAAAAACCCGCCCCCCGCCGCGAACAGCCGACCGCGAATTGTCGGCCGAGCGTCGGAATCGCCATCCCGAGGACGAACGCAAAGACATTGTTCGAAAGCGGCGGCCAAATCGCCCAGCGCATCGAGAAACTCAAAAACGACGTCGCCACTCCAAGCGCCAGGATCACCCACGGCCCCCGCCGGCATTCCAAGAAGTACAACGCCAAGATGACCGGGATCATCAAGATCTCAACCTGCAAGGCCCAGTAGTTGTTGTTGACGGTGCATTCGAGCAGCAGCATGTTGGAAAGGAGAGTCGGCAAGGTCAGCGAGCCGTTTTGAGGATTCTGCAACGCCCACCCCGCCGCCAACGCCGTGACGATCACGGCGAAGCCGACAATGGGGTAAATGCGGAACGCCCGGCCGATGAGAAACTTTGAGGTCGCCTCACGGATCGTTTGCGGTCCATGAGCCAAAGCGAGCCGCAACACAAAGCCGCTGATGACAAAGAACATCATGACGGCGGCATGGCCCGGCATGAGAATATGCGAAACTTTGCGGACGACTTCCTGCCAGGCGCCAGCCCCGGCCCACGCCTGCTCGCCCATGATGCTGACGCCGTGCAGCGACAGCCCGCAGAAGTGATTCGCCGCCACCGCCATCGCCCCGAGCGCGCGCAGCGAATCGATCCGCCCGAAGATCGGACGCGGCGATGCGAAACTCGCGGGAGACGTTGAGGGATTCATGCTCACCTGTCCGTTCGGGGAAGCGCGCGGATCCCATATAACGAGGCGCGAAATCGGGGTCAAGGCAGCTCGCTTCCGCCTCGAACCGTTCGGAACCGTTCGCCTTCGTCATTTCCCTTGCAAATCTCTCGTCCTGACGGTAACTTTTAATTTGACGAAAATTAAAAGTTATTGACAGTTGCGCGTGACATGAAACAACCGAAAACAGGTCCGCCGCGAGATGTTTGGCTTGAGGCGATTCTCCCCGACCTCTCCAAACGGATCGTCGAAAATCCGGCTTTGGTCAATCGTGCGAACGATCAGTGCTGGAATTGGGACGATTGCCGCTACCGAGCCGTGAACGAAAATCTAACCCCTGTCGAACTTTGGGGTCTCATCAAGTTCAGCCGACTTGACAATCGCATCTCAATTCCGCTGCAGGATAAGCATGGACGCTTGTTTACATACAAACTCTCCGCGCATGCTCAACGAATGCTTCACCTCATTGACATGAACTTGGGAGGCGGAATTCAAAGCGCGATTCCGAACGTCGGCACGCCCGACGAAAAACAGCGTTTTTTGATTTCATCGCTTTACGAGGAGTCGATCGCCTCAAGTCAGATTGAAGGAGCCGCGGTGACTCGTTCCATCGCCAAGGAAATGCTGCGCTCCGGCCGAAAACCGCGCACGCTCGACGAGCGCATGATCGTCAATAACTATCGAACGATCACGACGCTCAATCAATTACGCGGCGAACCGTTGACGATCGCATTGCTGTTGAAGATTCATGCGATCCTCACGGAAGGGACACTCGACAAACCGGACGCGGTTGGACGCTTTCGAAACGCCGACGAATCGATTATGGTTTGGGACGAAGAAGACCACGAACCGCTCCACGTTCCGCCGCATGCGGACGAACTTCCGTCTCGTTTGCAGGCTCTGTGCGACTTCGCGAACGGGACCGAATCCGAGTCGGCGGACGGATTCATTCATCCTGCCGTCCGCGCGATCGCCTTGCACTTTTGGCTAGGATACGATCATCCCTTCGTGGACGGCAACGGACGCACCGCGCGGGCTCTCTTTTATTGGAGCATGTTGCGGCACGGCTACTGGCTTACGGAATATTTGTCAGTTTCGACAATTCTGCGCAAGAAGACGAAGCAGTATCCGCGTGCCTATCTGAATTCAGAACTCGACGACAACGATTTTTCCTACTTCCTCGGCTTTCATCTTCGCGTGATCGAGGAGAGCATCGGCGCCTTTCGAGATTACATCGCCGCGAAACGCAAAGAGAATCAACGTCTTAAAGACGTGGTCCAGCCCGCTCAGTTCAACGACCGACAGCAAGCGATTTTGCGGAAAGCGCTGGCGGAGTCGGAAACGCGATTCACCTATCAGTCGCATGCGAGTTCTCACGGAATTGTCTTGGCGACGGCACGCACCGATTTGCTCGACTTGGTCGAGCGTGGACTGCTCCGAAAAAACGCTTCCGGCCGCCGCTTCGAATTCGTCGCTGCCGCCGACTTGCAAGCGAGGCTCCATCGACTCTCGAATTCTGGTTCACGCGCCGACGCTTGACAAGTCGCCCCGGGGCTCCTTCCTCCTGCAATGAATTTGTAACGCCTCCTCTGCACCGGCAGCCCTGTTTCCCAACTCCGCTTCGATTTGTCGCGTTTCCAAGTGGTTCATATGGGGCGCTTGTGTAAAATTGTGGAAAGAGGCATTGCTCGTTCGCCACGGAGCCTTCATGCTCGACCTGGAACCGATTCTCGGATTTTTGAACTTTTCCGAGGGGCGTCCCGACTCACGCTTTCAACGGCAGCTCAACGACGCCTATGCCGAAATCGCCATCCGCTCCCCTGAGACTCCCTGGCTCGACCTTCGCCAAACGCTCGATAGCGCGCTTGCTAGCCTCAAAAAAGGGGGCAAGGCGGCGTTCGCGGAAGCCCAGCAAGCCGAAGCGGCGATCAACCTCGTCTTCGATCATGCGATTCCCGCGTATCGCACGCATCATGCCGATCTGCTTTTTCATCTCACCGATGCCGAGTTCCATCAGCCGTTTTTCCTCGCGCGCGTCTTCGAAGCCGTGCTCACTCAGCGGGGGCCGTGGGACGAAACGCGGCGAATCATCGACGCCAGCCTCAAACAGCTCAATGACTACGTCGGCCATCGCCCCATCGCGACGCTCGAAAATCGGCGTCGCGGCGAGCTCTACGATCACGAGCGCGTTCGCCCGATCCCGTTGTGGCTGCGCGGCGCGGGGGTCGCCTTCGGTCCGTATCGCGAATTGATTCACCGGGCCATGGACGTCATCGAGACGATCGATCCCGTCTTGTTGCGCGACGCGTATTTCGATCCCGCCCTGCTCGATGAACTGGCGATCGATCCGCGCGGTTACGATTTCAGCCATCCGGCCGACAAACGGCCCAACTACTGTTTCGGCGAATGGGATCCCGACCACATCGACGGCAAGGGGTTTTACCGCCGCTTCATCGTCCGCCATGTCACGCTCGAAGGGCTCTGGCTGCGCGTGCAAAACCACGGCGACATCGCGCGCGACGAGCTTCTTCATGAAGCCGCCTGCGTTCTCGTCGGCACGATGTTAATGGGCGCGGGCACCAGCGGAGCGGGGCCGACGACGCACGATTCCACGGTGACGCTGTCGAGCCTCGTCCCCAAAATCGCCAAGAATCGCGAAGTCTTTTACGCGCAACTCATCGAACGCATCGGCGGCGCGCACGGCAAACGGCTCAAGAAGGAAGCCGAGGTGACGCGCCAACCCTTCGGCGGCGTGCGCCAGGCGCTCAACCAACATCTCGGCCAACATCGCGCCTTGCACATGCAACGCCGCCACCTCGCCCTGTTCCTCGCCGAACTCGGCTATGCGTCGTCGAGTCGGCGGCAGATCCGCGACATCCCCGTCGCTTCCGTCCGCATGCTCACGGACATGCACGTGTTTCTGAGCACGGGGCAGATGCTCGTCGATCGCGGTCAACTGGCGCAGGCGGCCGACCATCTCGCCCAGGTCGAAGACCTGCTCAAACGGGCCATCGCTTGCGGCGCCATGATCGATCCCTGGAACGTCCTCGGCTTTCAGGGACAGTTCCCGCGTTTTCAATCGCTCGAAGACAGCATCCACGACCACCGCGTCGACGATCTGACCTATGTCGTCGATTCGATCTTCAACCTTTACGCGCGCCTCTTACGCGAAGGAGCGGCCCAGGGCGACTTCTCGCCCGACGCCGATCTCAGCGTCAATCTCCGGAAGTTGGCCGAATGGTGGGATCGTTTCGCGACGTCCACGGTCGCCGAGATTCCGCACGTGCAAGGCGCCGAGGCGGTGAAGTCGGCGGAGCATGTCGCCAACGCTCTGGCGCAGTGGCGCGAACGCGGCACCGCGTCGGCCGATCTCTCCTTCTGGAAGAAGCACCTCGACCGCTTTCATTCCCCCAAGGCGTTCGCCCTGGTCGTCGAAGCCCTGCTGGAAAAGTCCGACTTTCAAGCCGCCATGGCGCTGCTCATGACCTGGCTCAGCCATGCCGACGAAGTCCCGCTCGAAGACGGCGATTTCTCGTTCCACAATCTTGCGCTGCGCTGGATGCTCGCCCTGTGCCCGTTGAAGGATCAGGCCGCGTCGGCTTCCGGCAACGCCCGGCTGGCGATCAAGTTTTTCGAGTATCTCGAAGTCAATGCGGAGGACTATTGGAACATTCCCCAACTCGATTTCGCCGGCATCGGCATCGAGGAAGGCGAACTTCTCGACGACGATGAAGAGATCGACGACGACGAGGATCTCGACGACGACGAAGACGACGAGGAGAAATCGATCTTCGCCGCCGCCTACGAGGATGTTACCTATAAGGACAGCGCCGACGACGAGAACGAAGGCGACGTCGTCGATTACGATCCCAATCCGAATCCGGAAATCGGCGAGGAAGCCGAGCGCATCGAGACCCGGCTCAAGTTTCATTCGACGCTCGCCAAGCTCTGGACCGTCGCCACCCGGCTCGTGCGCACCAGCGCGGGCGAAGAGAAAAAAGAGGGGCAGGAGGCGCTGCGCATCTGGCTCGGCAAGGCTCGCGATCATTTTCAGGGCATGCTCAAATTCATGGATTCGCTCCATGAATTCGAGCTCTTCAAACCCTCGGGATCGTACGATTCGCTCCTCGAATTCGATCATCAACGTCTGACGAAAGAACGCCTCCTGGGCGTGGCCATCACGACATGCCTCGATCAAGCTCTGTCGCTGAGCGCCTTGCGGGGCGTCGGCCCGAGCGACATCCGGCAGTCCAAGGAGGGCCCAGGCTGGGAGCCGCACATCTTGAGGCTCGAACGCGCCTTGCTGCGTCAGCAACCCGAGCAGGCGCGCGGGTTCCTCCCGGAGTTCATCAAGAAGTTCAAGGACGAACCGCTGCTGTATCGGCCTCTGCATCAAGGCGGCCATCCCCGGCCGATCTTACGCGCGAGCATCGCCCAGACGATTTTGCGAGGCCTCGTCGCGAATCTGCCGCGGCAGGGACTCTTGCGCGAAACGCTCAGCCTCTTGCAGTTGGCCCGCTCGATGGAGGCGAAGCAAGACCTGCCCGGCCCGCGCGTCACCGAGTTCGATCGGCTTTTTCAGGTCGGGCTGAGCGCCGTCGTCGAAGCCGTCGTCGATGCGGGGCAGCAGGGGGTCGCCGACGCCGAAACTTTGGGAGCGACGCTCGAAACCATCGTCGAGCCCTTCATCGAAGTCTGGGTCGAGCACTGCGAAACGCTCCGCGTCTCGACGCTCGACGCCATCACCAGCGACAAAGATTGGGACCGCCTCGTCAAGTTCATCGGCGATTACGGGCACGATCTGTTCACCGCCAAGTTCATGGCCCTGGGAAATCTGCGCGGCATCCTCCATCGCGGCGTCGACGCCTACTTCGAATATCTCAAGGAAGAAGCCGACCCCGCCAAGCCGATCAAACTCATCGACGAGCTCGACATCGACATCAGCCGCGCCGAGGCGGAACAGATCATGCAGTTCATCCTGCAAGTCGTCATCGAGAATTACGAACACTACCGCGACTACACGTCGACGACCACGCAATCCGATTACGGCGAAAACCTGTTTCAACTCTTCGACTTCTTGCGCCTCAAGGCCGACTACGATCGCGACGCCTGGCGGATGAAGCCGATCGTGATGGTGCACGAAGCGCTCGCCCGCCGCAACGGAGCCGCCGCCGCGTTGTGGCGCGCGCAAGTCGAAGAACTGACGCGCGAAAACGCGGACGAGTTCCTCGAAGACCTGGGCGAATTGCAAAAAGAACACGGCATGCGCATGGCCACCATCGTCGACCGGCTCGAAGAACGCTTCGTCCGCCCCATGGCCCTCGACCGCCTGTGCGCTCTGGTCGAACCGGCCATGGTCGAAGCGCGAGAATTTCTCGATACGGACAAACCCTGCCCGCTCGAAGACGAACTCGAGCCGTTCGCCGCCCACCCCAGCGGCGTCGGCCTCGACATGCCGCCCTGGATCCAGCGTTTGGAAGACGAACTGGAACGCGTGAAAACCTCGAAGACCGCGCTTGCGAATCTTGCCGAGAATCTGTTTCAGGTTCCCAAGGCGGCTCTCGATTTTTCGAAGTTGGCGGAGCAGTTCAAAGATTTGGAAACGAAAGAAGACGATGAGGCGGAAGGGGAATCGTCGGAGGCGTAATTCCGCCCCAGACAGCACTAGCCGGAATGAATCTCGAATCCGTCCCCGAGAGCGATTCGTTCGCGGCTCTCCGCAGGAGAGCGCTGACGACACGCATGATCGGTTGGGCGTCCTGATCCGTACGAGTGCAGACAGTACGCCACTTCGGTCGTGCGCGGCGTCAGCGCTCTCCTGCGGAGAGCCGCGAACTTATTATTTTCCAGCAGCCAGCAATTGGCGAAGCACGAAGTGCAAGATGCCGCCGTGTTCGTAGTAGCCGACCTCGCCGGGGGTGTCGATGCGGACGATGGCGGTGAACGTCTTGGTCGTGCCGTCAGCTTTCAGGGCGGTGACCGTCACGGTTTTTCCAGGAGCGAAGTTGGCGAGCACGGCGGGCAACCCGTCGAACGAATAGACTTCTTCCCCGGTCAAGCCGAGGGTTTCGGGATTTTCACCTGGTTTGAACTGGAGCGGCAGGATGCCCATGCCGACGAGGTTCGAGCGGTGGATGCGTTCGAAGCTCTCGGCGATGACGACCTTGATGCCGAGCAGATACGGGCCCTTGGCGGCCCAGTCGCGCGAGCTGCCGGAGCCGTATTCTTTGCCGGCGAGGATGACGAGCGGGGTGGCTTCCTTTTTGTAAAGCATGGCCGCGTCGAAGATCGACATGGGGGCGCCGTCGGGGAGATGGCGGGTGACGCCGCCTTCGGTGCCGGGAGCGAGTTTGTTCTTGAGGCGGACATTGGCGAAGGTGCCGCGAACCATGACTTCGTCGTTGCCGCGACGGGCGCCATATTGATTGAAGTCGGCGGGCTGGACGCCGTGATCCATCAGGTATTTGCCGGCGGGGCTGTCTTTCTTGATGGAGCCGGCGGGCGAAATGTGGTCGGTGGTGATGCTGTCGCCGAGCAGGGCGAGAACGCGGGCGTTCTTGATGTCGGCCACCGGCGCGGGCTTGGCGGGCATGTTGTCGAAATACGGCGGATTCTTCACATAGGTGCTTTTGCTGTCCCAGGAGAAGAGGTCGCCCGTCGGCACTTTCAGCGAGCGCCACTGGAGATCGCCGTTGTACACGTCGGCATAGATTCGGCGAAAGGTTTCGGGTTTAACGCTCGAAGCGATGGCGTCCTTGATTTCCTTTTGCGTCGGCCAGAGCTCTTTCAGGAACACGGCCTTCCCTTGCGGATCGATGCCGAGCGGTTCGGTCTCGAAGTCGATGTCGATCTTGCCGGCCAAAGCGAACGCGACCACGAGCGGCGGCGACGCTAAATAGTTCGCCCGCACTTCGGGATGCACGCGGCCTTCGAAATTGCGATTGCCCGACAGAGCGCTGGCGACCACGAGTTCATGGTCGTTGATCACTTTCGAGATCTCCGCCGGCAGCGGCCCCGAATTGCCGATGCAGGTCGTGCAGCCATAGCCGACGGTGTAGAACCCCAGGGCATCGAGCGGCGCAGTTAGGCCGGCTTTGTCGAAGTAGTCGGTGACCACGCGCGAGCCAGGGGCCAGGCTGGTTTTGACATACGACTTCGACTTGAGTCCCTTGGCGACCGCCTTTTTAGCTAAGAGGCCGGCGGCGATCATCACCGAGGGATTGCTGGTGTTCGTGCAGCTTGTGATGGCAGCAATCACCACGGCGCCATGGCCAATCGTTGCCGAATGGCCGTTGTCGATTACCTGAGCCGTGCGATGCGAGCCCGCTTCGTCGACCGCAAAGCCCCGCTCGGCGACGGGCGCGCTTAGCGACTTGCGGAAGGAACTCTTCATGCTCCGCAGCGGAACCAAATCCTGCGGGCGTTTGGGGCCGGCCAGGCTCGGCTCGACCGTGCTCATGTCCAGCGACAGCACCTTGGTGAATTTCGGCTCAGGCCCGTCGTCGGTGCGGAAGAGTTGTTGCTCTTTCGTGTAGCGTTCTACCAGGTCAACTTCGGCTTTGGTGCGGCCGGTGCGACGGAGGTAATTGAGCGTTTCGGCGTCGACCGGGAAAAAGCCCATGGTCGCTCCGTATTCGGGAGCCATATTGGCGATGGTAGCCCGGTCGGCCAGGGACATGGATGAGACGCCTTCGCCGAAGAACTCGACAAACTTATTGACGACCCCTTCTTTGCGTAGGATTTCGGTGACACGCAAGACCAGGTCGGTAGCCGTAGCACCGGGTGAGAGTCGGCCAGTGAGTTTCATCCCGACGACTTCGGGCATGAGCATGTAGAGGGGTTGTCCGAGCATGTTGGCTTCGGCCTCGATGCCACCTACGCCCCATCCCAGCACGCCTAGACCGTTGATCATTGTGGTGTGTGAGTCGGTACCGACGAGGGTATCGGGAAAGGCAACAACTCCGGCGTGATCCTTGCCCTGGAAGACGACTTTGGCAAGGAACTCGAGGTTGAC
>JBAXFO010000012.1:0-17516 GCA_037139885.1 Planctomycetota bacterium | reverse complement strand
CAGGAGCGGCGGCAGAACTTGTCGGAGATTCGCAGCGATTCCTTCCTGATACGTGCTGAAATGTCCGATCGCGATGGTGTCAGCTTCCGGAAACAGTTGGCTTCGCGTTCGTGCAGCCGCTTGGGCATCGACCTCGGTCGGCAAGTTACTTGGCGCCGGCAACCAGCAGACCGGACAACGCACGAAGCACTGCTTCCGCAACACCGTCTCCCAATAAGGCACGGAGACAAAGATCTTCTCGGCGCCTTGGGCCACCCAGTGGGCCATGACACGAGTGACGCCGCCGACCAAATTATGTCTAAGCTTTTGCCGGTATTCGATGGGGAACGCGACTTCATGAAACATGATCCAATAGCGACGCGCCCGCAACCGCAGCCACAGGGCGAAACCGAGGTTCATCGCCTTGTAGCCATACATGTGCGGCACATACTGAACGACGACTCGATCGGTTGCCGGAAAGTCTCGCAAACCTCGATCGAGTTGCCGCAACCCATGGACGCCAAACCCACTCGACAGGCGATGGACGATGACGCCGTCGACTTGAGTTGTCGATGGAAAATCGCCGACGGTCCAAACGTGGACTTCGTCGCCGACGTCCGCCAACCCCTGAGCGAGTTGCCGAGTGTAATCGCTGACGCCGCCAGGCTGCGGCGGATATTCGCCAGTGATCAGGTGCCAACGCAAAACGTTTGTCCTTTGATTCGAGCTCCGGAGTTACCGAGCTCATTTCGATCTGCGAGCTGAGTTCGTCGGGTCGACGAATTCAACGCGCACCCGTTACAAATTCCGATAGACGCTCATTGTCTCGGCAGCCATCTTGGACCAAGAAAACTCGGCTCCGCGGATGGCCGCGCGATCGGCAAGCGTCGCACGAAACGAGGCATCATGAAAAAGCCGTTTAAGCAATTCGGCCAACGGCCCGACATCGTCCAGCGGAAACGTTTCGCCGCCGTTCCCGAGAATTTCCGGCAGACACGATGCTTGGGCGGCCAGAACGGGACATCCCACCGCCATCGCTTCGCAAAGCTGAAGGCCGAAGCCTTCATATTCGCTTGGGTAGACAAAACACAGAGCGCCGCGATAAAGGAACGGCAGGTCTTCATCAGGAATAAATTCGAGCAGTTGCACGCGATCCGCAATGCCGAAACTCCGGGCCAGAGCGATGATTTCGTGGCGTTCCGCCGCTTTTCCGCCCGCCAGCGCCAACTTCACCTGGGGCAATTGAGCTGCGGCGAAAGCCTTCAGTAAAAACGGCATGTTCTTCCGTTTCTCCCAACCGCCGACGTAAAACACATAGGGACTCTCGATGCCGTGCTTGCGGGCGACCGTTCCGACCCGATCTTCGCTGAGCGGTTGGTGGAATTTTTCGTCTGCTCCCTCGTACGTCACTGTGATCTTGCCCGGCGGCAATCCGAAGGCGGCCACGAGATCGGCCTTGGCGTGATGGCTGACCGTAATCACGCGATGCGACCGGACGCGGGCTGTCCAGTTCAAATAGGTCATCCTGAGAGCTGCCGACCTCAACCTCGCCAAAAACGGGACGTCGCGTCCGTAGTAAATCTGATCCACCGCATCATGCAGCGTCAGTACACGCCGGCAGGGAGAGGAGAACGGCAAGCCGTAATTGAATGGCGAATGAAGCACATCCAATTGGTCGATCCGACACTGCTGGGGCAACCAAAACTCAAGCCAGCGAATGAATCGCATTGGTCCCGATTCGCGCACCGTATAGGAACCGGGCTGCAAAACCGAAAGATGATTGAGGTGAAGCGGCCTGTCTGTGTAGAGAAAAAGATGAACGTCGTAAGCCGCCAATTCGCGCAGCAGATTGATTGTGTAACGATTCCAACCTCGCAAAGTTGCGTCGCTCAAGAGCCGACCATTAAACCCGATCCGCATTGAGCGCATTTCCTAATCAGCGGCGTGTGCGGCCGACCCCGTCTCTTGTTGCAAAATAACGTCATAAGCCGCCAGAATCGCATCGACGGTGGGCTTGGGACCGCATTCGGCTTCCAGAAGCTGTCGCGCGGCGATCCGCTGGCGATTTTGGGCCTCGAAGTCGCGGAGCAATCGAACCGTTCGCTCGATGAGTCCTTCATCGTCGTCGGCGACCCCCGCATGAACGCCGTCGACCGCGGAAAGCCCTTCGACGCCTTCGGAGGTTGTGACTACGGGAACGCCGTATCCAAACGCTTCTTGCACCTTGATCTTCATGCCGCTCCCGCGACTGGGGGCATAAAGCATCACCGACATTTTTTCAAAATAGGGTCGCGTGTCGGCGACGTTTTCCTCGATCGTCACTCCCGGATCGTTCAAGTGAACTCTTAGGACCGAGCGAGCATCCCATCCGACGATTTGTAGTCGAGCTTCGGGAATTTGAGCGCGAATGCGCGGCCAAAGCCTCGTCAATAGCCGCAGCGCCGCCGATGAAGACGGATACCAACCCATGCTGCCCGTCAAGCCGACGATGGGAGTTGAGCTTCGTTGCGCATTTGGCACGAATGGGTACTGAGTGGAATCGAGTCCCAAGGGAACGACGAAAATTTTAGCAGATTGGTTCACCTTGCGGATCTCGGGGACCAATCGAGAAGAGCAACTTCGTATGTAGCGTGGACTTTTGAGACAGCGCCGTTCGGCCCAGAACAGAAGTTGCCGGTGCAACCATTGCTTGACGGACCTCGACTTGTCGAACTCTTGATCGGCCCAATAAGAATTGAGCACGCTGACGAGAGCGCGATCGAGATGATCGAGCCCGACCCACACTGACCAAAGTTGTTCCAGATGAAGGATATCGAAACCCGAGGCGAGCGTGCGCCGGAGATCGCTTTTCAGGTCGTCGCCAAACATGAACGAGTACGGCTTCCACAAGGTCTCGATTTTCGCGCGCAACCCGCCCCGCTTGGGGAACGGATAAAGCCGAAGATCGTATTGCGGCGACGGAAAAAGATGTCGGGCTTCCTCGATCTCCGACTGTTTGCTGCACGCTGCGAAGGCTGTGACATGATGGCCGCGCGCCGCCAGTTCTTTGAGAAGGACGTAGAACCCCCGAGCGGCCGCGTTGCCGAAAGGGACGGGCGCCTCGATCATGACGATAACGATACGGAGCGTCTTCATTGGCTAATTTGCGGAGCCCTTATTTCTTTGAGCCCGCGATCTCGGAGATCCTGGGAAAGCACGCGAAGCCCATCGACGATCGGCCGCAGATATCTGATGGCGTCCCTGAAATGGGGACGGGATCCATCAGCCGACGTGAGCCATCGACTCCGCCGGTTGGCTCTGAGCACGCGTTCGCATGTGCGCGGCGTTTGCAGCGGCGGCTGCCTTGGCGGCGCGCATGGTTCGCTCCGAGGTCACGACCATCATGTAAAGCGAAGCGTTGAGAAACCAGAACTCCATGCCCCCCTGTCCAATAAACAGCGGATAGTTGAAGAGCAACGCCACGCTGGCGATATTGAGCGAGAAGAGGAGCGCTCCCCAAAGCGAAACCCGGCCCAACCGGCGGCTCACGGCGATGCGATAGCACATGATAGTCGTGACGCCGATCGCCGTGGAATAGAACACAATGAGAGGGATGCCGCCATCGAGGAGCCAGCCGGTCCATTGAATTTCGACCCAGATCATCGGACTGTTCAGGTTCGATTCGTCGCCGAAGTAACCGCGCATCATTCCCCATCGGCCAAGCCCCGCGCCGAGCGGAAATTCCGGCAACAGTTCCGTGACGGTGTGCGTAAGAAAGTGGCCGCGATTCTGCTGATAGACTTCATCGACTCGGCCATCTTTGACGATCGAACTCATGCGATCGACGGTATCTTGGCCGCCGATACGTGCCGCCCAGAAAAAAGAGAGTACCGCCATGAAGGGCAAGAGAATCGCCAACTCGAAATAGCGCCCCAATTCGCCGCGCCGCGACAAGATCGCGATCAAGACACCGACGCAAATCACCGCCATGACCAGCAGGGAGCGAATTTGGCCCATGTAGAGACAAAAAAAACCAACGCCGAAACCCATAACGCTGAGCAATCGAATCAGCCCCATTCGATTTTGGAGATACATTCCCAAGCTGAAGACGATCGCGTAAAGCCCAGCGCCTGCCGCACCGCCGGGAGTGTCGGTCAGTCCCATGGGACGCCAAACCTGGGTCCCGTCCGCCAAACGAATTTTAAGCCCTTCTTGCAATTCGCCAGCGCCCCGAACGGCCGCGGCCACCCCGGGTTGAAACCGGCCCGGATAATGCATTTGCAAGACTCCCACCGCGGCGCTCGCGATATGAAATGCCCAAAGACACATGACGACGTTGCGAAATCCCGCTTCCGTAATTTGCAGCCGGGTCACCCAAAAAATCGGCGCAGCGATCGCCACATAAAGCAGGAAATGGGCGATCCCCGCAATCGATGAATTCGTGTCCGAGCGGAAAATGCTCAATGCGACGACAATGAGGGCGGCTAACATCCAGGGTTTGGCGGGATGACTCTGTTCCCGGCCTGGAAGAAATATCAATAAGCCGATGCTGACCAAAAAAACAATGCTCCGCATGACGACTCGCATGCTGCCGAGCGTTTCGACCATCAGGAGCAATTGGCAAGCGATCTGAAAGATGGCGAAAAACGAAATAATCAGCGTCGCACGAAGTGCGTCGCCCGACGAAAGTCCTCCAACTCGACTCTTGGCGCTGCGATTCAACGTTGGCCTCAAATCTTCGAACCAAGGAACTGCCGATATTTACCGTCCTCGGCGACGTTTGGCGGCGATCCGATAATCATAATCGCAATCGTCCAAGATTGCACTCCAATTGTCGCTTGATATCGAACCCGACGCCGCACGCCATCGACGCCAAATGACCGTTTCGCTTCTGGCTCCCCCGCGGGCTTGCGCGGCGTGCCGGTTCGGCGACGGTCCACCCAGAAGAAATGCGGTGAACGGTTACCTAACCGCAATCGGCAGCTTCATGAAGACATTCGCTTCGTAAGGTTTGGCGACGTAAAAATCACGTCTGCCTGTAGCATTCGTCCAGAGCGGTGCAGATCGAGATTATAGACGCCGAACAATCCGTAATTGTAACGATTCAATACCGCGCAGATCTCGAATGGGTATCCGCCCCCCCCGTAAACCTGATGAAAAACAACTTCGCTGTAAATAACGTCAATGGCTCCGCGACCGAGCAGATCGACGGCCCCTAAAAGAACCTTGGACTCCGCTCCTTGAACGTCCATTTTGAGGAGATGAATTCGTTCGCACTTTCGTTCGGCGGCGAATTGATCGAGAGTCTGGACGGGCACCTCGATTTTTTGCACCGTCTCGACCCATTTTGGATCGTCGATCGACGACCCGTCGCTTGTGGGCAATAGAGAGTTCCAAGTCGGCAATCGACTCACGTGCAAAATCGCCGTCCCCGAAAAGTCGCCCAGGGCCGCAGAGGTCAAATGAACACGGGCGTCTTTTCCGTGGCGCTCGGCAAACATTCGTGCGCTATCAGGATAGGGTTCAAATGCGTATACTTCGGCATCCGGAAACGCTTGACGCGCAAAATCCGTGTATTCGCCATGGTATGCTCCCGCATCGACTACCGTACGGACCGAAACATCCGCAAGTAACCGCCTTTGCATCGTTTTGGCGTCGTAACGCGCTGCGAAACGAACGTCGAGGCCAATTCCCAACAAAGCCTGTTTCACCAAATCTTTGAGCGACATTCGAACCTCATTATCGATGGGGCGTCAACGGCTGAAGTCCTCGAACGCGAAGCCTGCGTCGTATCGTTTTCATCGTCCGATCGCGGACGCGCGGACTCACGATGCATATTGTTTGGCGAGGCTCGGCGATGTAAAGATCGCGTCGGCCTGCAGCATTCGGCCAGTTCGCATCGGGTATAGGTTATAAATGCCGAATAGCACGTAGTTGTACTGATTTAAAAAGCGGCAAATTTCGAAGGGATAGCCGCCGCCGGCATACAGCGGCTGAAAGATCACCTCCGCGTACACAACATCGATCGCACCTCGCGAAAGCAGGTCGGCAGAGCCAGCAAGGACCGCGGTCTCTGCTCCTTGGACATCAATTTTAAGAATTTGAATTCGATCGAGGTTTCTCTGTTCGGCAAATTCATCCAAAGATACCACGGGAACATGGATCGCTCCGACGGTTTCTACCCAGTGCGTATCGACGACAATCGAACTATCTTTCGTAGGCAGCAAGGAATTGGTGGCGGTGAAGCGGTTGACATGCAAGAGCGCCGTGCCGGAAGACTCTCCAAGAGCCGACGAGACAATATGGACGTGGGAGTCATTTTGATGGCGTTTGCGGCAAATCTCGGCGCTCTCTGGGTAAGGCTCGAACGCATAAACGTCCGCCAAAGGAAACGCTTTTCTGTAAAATTCAGCGACGATACCGTGATATGCGCCAACATCGACCACCGTTCGAACCGGAATGCCCGCAAGGAGCCGCCGCTGCATCGTCGCAGCGTCGTATCGAGCCGCAAAACGAACGTCGAGGCCGATCTTTGACAAGGCGCGTTTTGCGAGATCCTTTAGCGACATTCTAAACCTCACCTGGAACGGAAACGCGCGAATCGCTCAATTGATCGAGAAAGCGGTCAAGCGTCGCTCGATGAACGTCGTAGTTGTAGTATCGCAGGCGCATAGCATCGGCCGCGATATGGCGACTGTCGTCGAATCGCGAATTTTCCAGCCAAGCAATTAAGCGACTAGCTCCGTCAACCGGATCCATAGTCTCCCAAGGGATCGCGTAATCCGAATGCGCGGACGATAACCCCGACAACGACGTACCGGGCGGAGCGTGGATCAAAAGCGGCCGGGCGGCGTAAACGTAGGTGCTGAGTTTTGTCGGAAAAGATGTTTCTCGTAACACTCGACTGAACCAGCCGAATGGATAATTAAGATATAAAACGGCACACCGCCGCAAACGCTCGATACCCTTCGATTCTTCCACATGCCCCGTCACCTCGACTTCGATCCGTCCTTCGAAAAGGCGCTTGAGCCGCAATCCGTAACTTTCGCCGCAAACGACGATTTTCGCCCGCACGTTGAGCCGTTGCGCAGCTAGCTCGACCATACGACCAAGGATCGGTAATTGGCGAAAGCTGTATGTGTTCCCTAGAATGCCGACGGTCAATCCTTCTCGAGCGAGATCGTAGGTTGGACTCGGCGACACGGGATCGCTAAGGCCACGATGCAACACGATGGAGCTGACCCCATATTTTCTTCGATAGCGGTCTGCCATTGAATCGCAAACGACATCCACGGATCGAGCGGCTTGCAGGGCGATCCGAAATTGCCGAGCGATCAGGGGTGCGAAAATCGCGAGCCGACGCGAGCGAATTGCGGTTGCATAAACAGGATCGTCATGCACGGTCGCATGCATCGGCAAATCGCATTTCCGAGCCAAATGCGATGCAATGGCGACCGTCGAACCGTGGAGAACCGCCCAAAGACCGACCGCATTGATTCGTTGCGCCAGATCTTGCACCTCTGCAGCCAATCGGCCGGCATTCAATAAGGAGTCCCTTAAGACCGAATATCGACCTGTTCCGACAGATCCGGCGGCGAGTCCGTAGTGCCCGAGAACTGGATCACTTCCCGTTCGAGAAGGCGTCACCCAGACCATATCGCTGCCAATGCGATTACCAAGCAAGCTTCGGAGTATGACGGCGCCCCCACCTGGAGCGTCCCAGGCTTGGTCGGCAATAAGGAGGATTGGTCGCTTGCGATGGCGCGGAGGTTCAGCCACTTAACACCACTCCTTGGTCGACCCGTAGTTTCCACGCATCGACGATTTCGGCCACGATCTCGCTCAAGGAGATTTTTACGCGCCAACCAGGATAATCGCGCTCAAGCTTTTGCGTATCCGAGATGTAACAGATATGGTCGCCGAGGCGATTCTCGTCGACATAAACCGTGTCGAGCTTACATCCCGAAATCTTCTCGACGAGGGCCGCCGCTTCGATAATCGAGCAACTGTTGTTTCTCCCGCCGCCAAGGTTGTAGACCTCACCTGGCCGAGGTTTCTGAATGAACATCTCAATCGCTCGACAAACATCCCGACTGTGGATGTTATCGCGCACCTGTTTGCCTTTATACCCATAAACACGGTAAACCCCTCTAGTTACTGCCACTTTAACCAAATAGGAAAGAAAACCGTGCAATTCGACCCCGCTGTGCGCTGGACCGGACAGACAACCGCCACGGAGCGAGCACGTTTTGATTCCAAAATATCGGCCGTATTCTTGCGTAACGATGTCAGCAGAGAGTTTGCTCGCGCCAAACAACGAGTGCAGACTGCGGTCGATTCGCATTTCTTCGGAAATGCCCCGATAGTGCGCGGGATCGGCGTAATCCCATCGCGTCTCATGCTCGACCAGAGGCAGTTCGTTTGGAGCGTCGCCATAAACTTTGTTCGTACTCATCAGCACAAAGGGGGCGTTTGGAGCATGCAGCCTCACAGCTTCCAGCAAATTGAATGTCCCTACCGCGTTCGTGTCGAAGTCAGCAAACGGATTTCGTGCCGCGAGATCATGAGATGGTTGCGCTGCGCAGTGGATGATCGCTTCCGGAGCTTCCCGAGCAATAAGATCGAGAATCTGTTCGCGATTTCGAATATCGGCTTCGACATGTCGAAACCGACGAGTCGTTGCGAGGAGCCGCCGCTGATTCCAACGAGTGTCTCCGTCCGGACCGAAAAACTCGGAACGCATGTTGTTGTCGACTCCAACAACGTCGCAACCGAGAGCATCGAAGTAAGTTACAGCTTCCGAACCGATGAGTCCGTTCGAGCCGGTCACGAGCACATGCATAATGGATCCAAGAAAAATCGAAGAGGCCAGGCGAAACTCATAACACTTGAGTATTCGCTGCGATTTTCGCCGTCCCCCTTCATTCAATTGTATCGAGCGCTTTCAACTCGTGGATAAAAAATCGTTCGCTTCCAAGACTCAGGCGTAAGACGATCAGGCAACGGGTTGCCGTACTGACTCGGCTCGGGATCTGTCGTTCTTCAGCGAACTTCACGATAGATCTCGAACGTCATCTCGGCCATTCGCGGAGCAGAAAACTGGCGACGGGCGCGATCTCGTCCATGATGTCGCAGCCGGTCACTGAGTTCCCGATCGTTCAACAAGCGATTGGCCGCAGCGGCTAAATCCTGCCAATCGTCGACGCCGACCGTCAGCCCCGACTCTTCATGCGGACTCACCCAGGATACGCCGCTGCCAGGAATGGAACAATTGATCACCGGGCAGCCGCTGGCCATGGCTTCCACCTGCACCAAACCGAAAGCTTCGCTGCGGGCGTTGCTGGGGAACCAGAGAGCCGTGGCCGCGCGATACGCGCCTTGAAGTTCGGCCGCTTTCAGGTTGCCAAGCCAGACAACGCGCGAAGCGACGCCAAGCTCGCCGGCAAGCGTTTCGAGACTTCCCTTCAAAGGACCGGAGCCGACAATAAGGAGCTTCCCGCGAACCAGCGTTAAAGCGCGAATCGCGTTGTGCAATCCTTTGTAATAGACGAGTCGCCCAACCGCCAACCACAACGGTTCACCGTGCTCGCGACGAAGTCCCTCGGCATAGCGAAGCGAGTCCTCGCCGGGATCCTGAAAAGGACCAAGATCGATTCCGTAGGGAATGATTTTGGTCTTGTCGGCGAATCTTTGAAGGTATGCCGACGCTTTGGGGTATTCCGGCGATGCGGCGAAGACCGCGCGCGCTTCGCGAAAAACCCAATTCTCAAAGGGGCGTTGCAACAGCAAAAGAGCCTTTTGTTTGACCACATCGCTGTGATACCCGATCACCCACGGCACGCGCGGCCGGCACGCATACAGCGCCAGGATCATGGTGGGGTTCGGAACGTGCAAATGAATTATGTCGACGTTGTCCGGGTTCAAGCCACGGAGCGCTCCGACCAAGCCGGGGCAAATGTCCAGGCGTGCGATGGAGGCGCGGCGGCCCAAGCGGGTCACGCGGACAGAGCCGTCGTTCTCGTTCCGCGTCGGCGTGGCGGCGAAGTTTTTCCACGTGACATCGCGTCCTTCGTCGTCCATGTGGTTGACGCATAACACCTGGACCGAAAGGCCCAATTCGGCCTGAGCCCGGGCCAGCGTTTGTAAATGGGATTCGATGCCGCCCGACGCGGGGGGATAGAACTTGCCCAAATGACACACACGCAATCCGCACCCTTCTTTCGCGTCGAACGCCCAAACTTCGCAGTTCAGCTGCTCTTACCGCCCCACCCTGGGGAATCGAGAACTTTCGTCCGCCTTGAGAGATTCCCCGCCGAATGAGGCCGAAAGTTTCGTTACAACTGGCAGAATCGTTAAGGTCAACCCGCAGCCGAACCCGATGGTAATCCCAGACGGGTTCGTGCCGTCTTGGAGGGCCGTGTTTCCACGAGCCGCCACGATTGTTGCAGAGTGCGACCGAGATGCCAACCATGCGTGTTCGTCACCTGATCCTCTGCTTGCCGCTGTTGTGTTTCACGGGTTGTTCGTGGCTGCCTTTCGCCGTCGACAACGCCGTGGGCACGCCGGTCACCGTCATTCACGAATACAAGTTCAAACAGCAATGCAAGAAACTCGCGGAGTTGGCCTGGGAGACGGCGTGTCAAGAACCGAGCCATCGTCTGCATCGATCGTCGGAATACGAAAAAGGCTTCAAAGCCGGGTTCATCGACTATCTCGATTGCAACGGCAACGGCGAACCGCCGGGAACGTTGCCGCGGCACCTGCGCAATCCCGTGTTGCGTAACGCGGAACAGCAGCAGGACATTTTCGATTGGATCGCCGGCTTCCGCCACGGCGCCAGCGTCGCGTCGCAGGAACAATGGCGGACGCGCATCGTCGTTCCGATTCCGCTGCCGCCCAATACCAGGAACGAGCCCTGGGAAGAATTCATCCCCCGGCACGGCAATCTGAATCGCGGCGGCGGCATCCCCGCAACGGCGACCTTCGAAACCACCGGCGCTCCGGTCAGGCCGGCCGCGCCGCTTTCTCCCAACGCAAACGACGGAACGACGGGCGTCGCCGACTTCGAATAACTGCGTAGCGCCGAATTCATTGGAAGCATCATGATGATGTCTCAATCCCTGCAACCGAGCCGCTCGTTTCGCGCCAAGTTCCCGCTGCTTGGCGGGCTGTTGGCCGTATGTTTGGGCCTCTTGGCCAGCGGTTGCGCCTCGGTCTCGAATCCGGTGCTCGACGGCGTCGAAGCGCGTCGGGTCGAACAAGAATATCTCGCTCCCCCGAAAGAAGACCTGGCGACCATCCCCTTGACCACGCTCGGCCAACCCAAACCCGAATTCCACATTCTCGGCGTCGACGACATTCTGGGCGTCTACATCGAAGGCATTCTCGGCGAGAAGGGGCAGCCGTTGCCGTTTCGCTTTCCCGAACAGGGCAACCTGACTCCCTCGGTCGGTTTCCCCATCCCCGTCAGCTCGGACGGAACGTTGCCGCTGCCTTTCATCGACCCGCTCAAAGTCGCCGGCATGACGGTGAAAGAAGCCGAAAACGCCATTCGCAAGGCGTACACAGTCGACAATAAAATCATTATGCCCGGCCGCGAGCGCATTTTATTGTCGCTCATCAAAGCCCGGCAGTTCCGCGTGCAGGTGGTCCGCCAAGACACGCCGCAATCGACGTTCGGCAGCGTACAGAACAACTCGCGCCGCGGCACGGGAGCGACGATCAATCTCCCCATTTACGAAAACGACGTGCTCAACGCCCTCAATCAAACCGGCGGTCTGCCCGGGCTCGACGCACGCAACGAAATCATCATCCAGCGAAACGTGAAAGGGGCCGACGAAACCCGTGTCGTCCGCATTCCGCTGCGCGTGCGCCAGGGCTCCGGCCTGCCTTTTCGGAATTCGGACGTCATCCTGGATAATGGCGATGTCGTGTTCATCGAAGCCCGCGATACGGAAGTTTTCTACGTCGCCGGCTTGGCGATCCCGCGCCAATTCCCCTTGCCGCGCGATTACGATCTTACGGTCACCCAGGCGCTCGCCCAGGCAGGCGGCCCCCTCGTCAATGGCGGCGTCAACCAAAACAACTTGAGCGGCGCCGTCATCCAGAGCGGCCTGGGTTCGCCCTCGCCCAGCAATGTGACGGTGATTCGGAAATTGAAGAGCGGCGGACAGGTCAAGATCATCGTCAACATCAACCGCGCTCTCAACGATCCGCGCGAGAACATCATCGTCATGAGCGGCGACACGCTCGTCTTGCAAGAAACCCCGGGCGAGTCGATCACTCGCTACCTCTCCAGCACCGTACGGTTCAACTTCCTCGCGACGATCATTCGACAAATGGATCTCTTTGGGACCATTAACTACAACGGATTCTAACATCGCTTGACAGCAGGCACGCCCGCGACGAACGGCAAACCGCCGCATCCGTCGCGGGCGTGCCGTCTTCGCTCAAAACCAACGGGCGAACCAGCCTTTTCGAACCGGTTCCAGCGGACGCCGCACGCGAAGTTTGAGGCCATTCACAATCGCCTGGCCGTTTTCGCGGGCGATGCGGTCGGCAGCCGGGCGACCGATCCAAGCGCTGATTTCCTCATACGCCTCCGACATCTGGGGCAGCCGGCGCCGCGGCGAGTGGCCGTCCGACGCCAGCAAATGCACGATGCCTCGCTTGAACCAGGTCTCTACCGCCGAACGCTCTTCCTCGTCCTTCGGATCGATGACGCTCGACGCCGATACTTGCACCAGGCAACCCGCGTCGATCAACGCTTCAATGAGGCCGTTGCCGTGCAAAAGCTCAGGCTCTTTTTCCGGGTGCGCCAAAATGGTGCGCACGCCGTCCTGACGCAATTGCTTCACGGTCGGCAGCAAATCGACGAAGGCCCCGCGGGGCATCTCGATGAGAAGGTAGTTTCCTTTATCGGCGACGGTGAGGAGCTTGCCCTCCCGCCAGTCGCTTGGCGTTTCGGGGCGGGCGGTCACTTCGGAATTGGCGTAGACAGTGATAGCGATCGATTCCCGTTGCAAGGCGCTGCGCAATTCTTCGGTGGCGGCCCGGATCTGTGCGGGGGTGACTTGCCAGCGTGCGTTTTGGTGGCACGTCGCAGCCATGGAGCCGATGCCGTCCGTGCGGGCGATTCGGCACATCGCAAGAGCGTCTTCCATGGTGCGCGGGCCATCGTCGAGGCCGGCGAGCAGGTGGACGTGGACATCGACAAAAGGAACCATGACGTCGTCTTTCCCGCGACTTCCAGCGCGGTCAGGGCAGCATCAGGAGGCTTTGCGTCAACGATCCCATTCCATGTGGACGACAGGCTGGGAAAGTCAGGCTTCGACAGGGGAGAGTCTGAAGCTGCCAAACTTCGCTTCGTAAGAATCGGCTGCCCCTTTGGGCCGCTCGATCAAGCGCTCGGAACATCGTCTTCGTCGGCGTAGTAATACGCCTTGTTCTCGTCTTCTTCGTAGTTGATGTACTTATCGCTGTAGTCGTAAGCCGCGGCACTGTAGAGACCGCCGTTGGTGCGGGTGACGCCGTTGACGACGATGCCGAAGGTGCGCACATTCAGCGCTTGCAGAATCTCGCGAGCCCGTTCCGCGTCGGGACGGCCCTTGCGGGTCAAGCGAATGGCGAGGAACAAGCCATCAACCTTGCCAGCCACGATGCACGGATCGGTCACCGCCAGGAGCGGCGGCGTGTCGACGAACACATAATCGAATTCTTCGCGGAACCCATCGAGCAATTCTTTAAACCGCGGCGACACCAACAACTCCGAAGGATTCGGCGGAATCGGGCCGCTGCCCATGACGAAAAGGCCGGGGATGACGGTTTCGTGAACGCCATCGGCAGGAGCGGCGGCGCCGTTGAGCACGTTCACCAGGCCCACATCGTTGCGGACGTTGAACACCTTGTGCTGGCGGGGCCGACGGCAATCGGCGTCGATCAGCAACACGCGCTTGCCCGATTGGGCCGTCGTGATCGCCAGGTTCGATATCAGCAGGCTCTTGCCGTCGCCCTTGTTTGGGCTGGTGACCTGGATGACCTTGAGACCCTGACCCTGGGTGGCGAAGAACATCGACGTGCGCACCGCTCGATACGCTTCGGAATCGATCGATTTCGGTTTGAAGTAGGTGCACAACATCGGATCGATCGTCGAATCGCCCGACGCCCGGCGCTGAGACGTTTCCGGATCGGGCTGGAAGAACGGAATATGCCCGACCAGCGGCAGGCCCATCTGCTTACGAATTTCATCGGGGCTGCGGAAGCTCTTATCGGCCAAATCGGCCAGATACGCGAGACCGACACCGACCAAAAGGCCCAGCATCAGGCCCATCGACATGTCTTGCTGGAAGATCGGCGAGATCTTGCCGCCCGCGCCAGGCCGCGACAACACGCGAACTTCGAAGCCGCCCGAATCGCGAACGATGTTGATTTCCTGCAATCGCTTGATGGTGCTCTCATACACTTGTTGGATGCGCGTGACTTCATTCCGCAAATGAGCTTCCTGAATTTCAATGGCGCTCAAGTTACGGGCGTCTTTCATCATGTCGACCAGAGCCGAATCCATCGCAAGAATCGTTTGGTCAATCTCGCTTTTTTCGAATTCCAGCGTCGCAAGCATCACCTTGGCCGGATCGGTTTCCGTCGCGCTCGGCGCGATCTTTTCGAGTTCTTCACGCATCTTGACGATGCGCGAACGCATGCCTTTCACATCGGGGTGGTCATCCCCGAACGTTTGCTCCAATTCATGCAATTTGATCTTCAGCGCGATCAACGGCTCTTCGATGCCGCGCGTCCGCGCTTCGGCGTTTTTGCTCGCGTTCGAATTGATCGCGGCCTGATAACCGAGCACTTCCGCGCCGCGGCCTGCCCGTTCGGCGGCCTTCAGCGAGCTGATTCTTTGATTCAGTTCCGTGAGCCGAAGTTTCATTTGCGATCGTTTCGCCTCGAAGGCGGCCACCCGTTCTTGCTCGACGTTCAAGCCGTTCTGGCTCCGGATAAAGATAGGACTATTGAGGCGGAACTCGAGATACTTGCCTTCCGCTTGCTGCATATCGCCCTTCAAGGTGTCGCGCGCCTTGGTGATCAATTCCAGCGTCTGGTCGCTGACATTGCGATAGTTGATGTCGAGGAATTCTTGATACGCATCGACGACCGCGTCGAGGACTTTACCGCAATCTTCGGAGACAGGGCCGCGAAAGCTCATCGACATGATGTTGTTGGGCTGCCCCGAGGTTTCCTTGGTCGAGTCGCGGGCGACCCCCATGCTTCCTTGAATGTAGCCGATCGGATCGGTGACTCCCTCGAAGGTCTTCATGCTGGCCAGATTGCGCTTGCCGACTGCGCGCTCAATGACGATGGGACTGCGGAGCAAGATCATGTGCGTGGCCATGTAATCTTCCACGAGATTACTGATCGATTGCCCGCTCGACTGCAAAGGCTGCGCCTGTCGGCGTTGGATGATCAACATCTGGGTCGTCGACGAATAAATCGTCGTCTTCTGCGAATGCCACAGAAAGCCGAGCGCCAGGCCGACGACGGCGCCAAGGATCACGAAGGCTTTCCGTTGCCAGATCACTTGCATGAAATTGCGCGTCGATTGTTGGGCGTCCTGTCCGAACGAATCGTGATCGGCGTCGCTGGAATTTCTCATCGGTCGTTCTCTTTTCGAAGTGAACGGGCAAATTCGACTGAATCAAACTCCGACCGAAGCGGGAGTCGTCGGCTTCCCAATGGGAAGGTTTTCGATAACGACGGAATCGCCGCTACGGGTGTAACCTTCGACCAACTCGGTCAGCGTGGCGATCTTCGACCACACGGGATCGTTGTCGGGATGGCCCGCAATCAGCAACCGGCCGATGGAGCAACCATTCTGCGACAGCGGAATCTCAAAACGCCACAACGTCGGAGCCTCGCCCGCATCGTGAAAGCGGCTCCAGCGAGCGTGATACCCTTCATGGAGCGAGGGCGCGTTGACATCCAGGAGCATTTGCTGCAGATTCAGCCGCACGGCTTCATCGGTCAGCAAGATCCAAAGCCGTTGCCAGTCCCCCGTTCCTTGGAGGCGAACTTCCATTTGCTGCGTGTGGCGAGTCGTCTGCAAAAGGCTCATCACCTGCTCTTTGATCAGCATCGCCTCGGCAAAGCCAAAAAGACGGGTGAAAATCAAAATGCTCACAATCGAGAGCATCGTCAAAAGCACGATCCATTCGTTGTTGAACGCCTGACTCATCAAGGCCCCGGCACACGTCGCCAGGCAGCACATCGAGACAATCACCAACACCAACGAAGTCGAAAAGCCGCGGCGCAGCATGCAATGATGCAAGTGCCCGCGATCGGTGGTGTAAATGCTCCGCCCTGTAAGTTTACGCCGCACGATGGCGGCCGCGGTGTCGAAAAACGGCATCGTCAAGAGACCGACCGGCAACAAGAGAGCGACCGTGGTCGGCGCCTTGAGCGAACACTGAATCGCCAGAGTGCCGAGCATCAGACCGACGCTCATGCTCCCCGCGTCGCCCATGAAGATCGAGGCGGGGGGAAGGTTGTACCGCAGGAAGCCGATCAGCGCCCCGGCCAACGCCAGCGCCGGCACGATGGCCCAATAATGCCCGGCAATCGCGGCCATACCAGCAAGCGCGAGACTCAACCAAAGCCCAACGCTGCCCAGGAGGCCATCCATACCGTCGATTAAGTTGATCGAATTGATCGCTCCCAACAGCAAAGCGCAAGTAAACGGCCAGGCCATGAAATCGAGCTCGATCTTCATCCCAAACAGGTGAACCGTTTGCACTTTAACGCCAAACGCCACCACCACGAGCGTCGCCAAAATCTGACCGACAAGTTTATGGCGGCCACGCAAGAGACGAAAGTCGTCCGCCATGCCGACGGCCATGAGCATCAGGCATCCCAGAAACAACCCGAGCAACAATTCCGACTGTTGGGAAAGAACGTCTTGATAGGAATTCGGAATAAGGAAGGCGAAACCGATCACGAGCCAAATCGAAGCGAACACCGCCAAACCGCCCGTGACGGGCACTGTTCGTCCGTGAATTTTGCGATGATTATCGGGCTGATCCACGAGACCGATCTTCAACGCCAGCCAGCGCGCTGGCGGAATCAACGTCAGGCACAGAAGCAAACTCAAGCTTGGAGCGAATACTAAAGCTTCCATGACGCCTTTCCTAGGTTGGCCCCCGCCAAATCCTTTGGCGCGAACCACTCAGGCCTGAAGCTCCCGACCGGAGCCGGGTCGCTATTGCAAGGGCGAGCAGCCTGCCCTTGAAGTCAACGATCGAACTGACCGTCAAACCGCGCGGACTACGTCCCCGTCGGTTGCCCCTGACATCAAGGGCGCCGCCATCCCGCAGATCCGGATCTGTCGGATGAGAAGCCGACCGACAAAGCCGTCAGTGCATACTATCCGTCGCTCGATCGGATCGCGCGAAATTACGAAGTTATCTAAGCATGATACCACGTTGTCCGACATAACACTTCAAGAATTCGCAACGCAATGTCCGCAATTTCGCACAACAAAACCGGTCGAAAAACGGTTGTCGGAATAA
>JBAXFO010000011.1:0-17953 GCA_037139885.1 Planctomycetota bacterium | reverse complement strand
GAGTCGGGCGGTGATGACATCGAATCGCTGGGTCGAGGCGCTGCTCGTGGCGCGAGCGCCGGGCGTCTTGGCCGGCATCGAAGCGGTCGCGCTGGTGTGTCATGCCGTCGATATTCGGCTCAAGGTCGAGGCCCTCATCGCGGACGGCGCGCGTCTGGCGCCAGGGACCCAGGTCGCCCGGCTGGCCGGGCCGGTGCGCAATGTGTTGGCGGCCGAGCGAACGGCGTTGAATTTCGTGCAGCGGCTCAGCGGCGTGGCCACGCTCACGCGGGCCTATGTGGATGCGGTGGCCGGGCTCCCCACGCAGATTCTCGATACGCGGAAAACGACTCCCGCCTGGCGGGCGCTGGAAAAGTACGCCGTCCGGCAAGGGGGCGGCGTCAACCATCGCCTCGGGCTTTACGACATGATCCTCATTAAGGACAATCACCTCGCCGGCCTGGGAATCGACGACCGTTCCCAGCAAGTTCGCGAGGCGGTGGGCCGGGCGAAGGAGTTCGTCCTCAATATCGACCCGCACCTGCCGATCGAAATCGAGGTCGATTCGCTCGAACAGTTCGACGTCGCCCTCTCGGCAGGACCCAGCATTATTCTGCTCGACAATATGTCCCTCGAAGACATGGCCGAGGCGGTCGCGCGGCGGCAGCGGGCCGGGTCGTCGACGCTTTTGGAAGCGTCCGGCGGCGTCAATCTCACCACCGTGCGCGCCATCGCGGCCACCGGCGTCGACCGAATCAGCGTCGGCGCCCTGACTCATTCCGCCCCGGCTCTCGACCTGGCGCTCGACTTTTAACTTGGCCGCGGCCGAGCGCGGCATCCTCGGAAACTTCGCAAATTCGATTCTCGATCGCCCGGTCGACCTTTATAATCGCCCGGGAGTCTGCCGCTGCGCTCGTTGTGCGTGTTTTCCGAGCGCGGCCGCCCGATAAGGATGTCCTGTATGAATCTCGCGATGTGGCTGGAACAGTGGCGCACGGAAACCAAGGACGAGCCCAACCGGCGCCGGTTGCTCACCCTGTTCGACGACGCGTATCAAGTCCGCGAAGACGATCCCGATGCGGCCGCCAATCGTTACGCCGAGGGTAAGGAACTCGCCGATCGGCTCGGCGAGGCGTGGTGGTCGCTGCTTTTCGACAAGATGCGGCTCGACGCCAAGATTCACTATCAACGCGACCTGCGCAATGTGCTCGAAGCGGCCGCGGCCTGCGTTCGCGAGGCACGGCGCAATGTCTACGCGAAATTCCCGCTGCGCTGGGGAACGCACGATACGCTCATCGCGGCGTATCTGGGCATCGATGCGGAAGGCTATCACGAAGCGATCAGCGAAGAGCTCGAGCTCTTGCAAAAAGAGATTCCTCCCGAGCCCGGGGCCGACCGGTATCTTTACCTGGCTCGCTGCCGCGAGTTCGAAATGGAGCGTCTGCGTTGGGAGCCCGCTCAGGCCGCCGGTTTGCGCGAGCTCGATCTGGCGGGCGACGATCCGCAGGAAGCGCAGGGGCGTCACTTCGCGGCTTTCACGTATGCGGGGCTTTGTCAAATCGCCTATCAGCGTCGGCAATGGGCGAAGCTCGAAGAGTTCGCGAACGAGGGTGAACCGATCGCCCGGAGCGCGGAGCATGTGGCCGTGCTCGCGGAGATTTTAGCGTGGCGAGCGGTGTCGGAGCGTTATCGCGACCAGCGCGAGGCGGGCACGCGCTTCTTGCGGGACGCCGCGGGCAAGCAGAATGCGTTGCAAACGCCGCCGCGTCCCGGTTACTTCGCCGCCCGGGTCGCGTATTATGAAGTGGGCGAGCAGCCTGCGGAAACGTTGCACGCCTACGACGAAGCCTTGGCGAGCGTCAGCGACCATGGCCAGCTTTTGCGCGAATGTCGGCTGCGCGTGGAGCGATTGCGCGTGTTGGTGAAGCTAGACCGCTCCCTGGACGACGATCTCGAATTGGCGCGTGCGGCCGCCGGCAAACTGCGCTTTCCCGAACCGATGAATCGCACGATCGAAGCGATCGAAGCGGGCGAGTAAGTCCCCCTAAATCCTCGAAGTTCGAACCCACCCCTGGAGATTTTTCATGTCGATGTTGACCCGTCGTCAAGCGTTTCAAACTTTCGGACTCGGAGCCGCGGGTTTGCTGTTGGCTCACAAGGCTCTGGGCCAAGGCGCCGCGCCGCCGCCCCCGCCGGCCGGGCCGTTTCGTCTGGCCCCGCTTCCTTATGCGAACGACGCCCTCGCTCCGCACATCGACGCCCGCACGATGGAGATCCACCATGATCGCCATCATCAGGCTTACGTGAATAATCTGAATGTCGCCGTCGCGGGCAACGCCGAAATCTCGGCGATGACGATCGACCAGCTCATGCGGAACATCAATCAAGTGCCGATGCCGATTCGCCAGGCGGTGATCAACAACGGCGGCGGCCACTGGAATCACACGTTCTTCTGGACGATCATGGCTCCCAACGCGGGCGGCGTTCCCCAGGGCGCCCTGGCCGACGCCATCACGTCCACGTTCACCTCGTTCGATATGTTCAAGGCGGAGTTCAAGCGCGTGTGCCTGGCGCGCTTCGGCAGCGGCTGGGGCTGGCTCGTCAAGAACGCCAACGGCCGGCTCGAAATCCTGTCGACCGCCAACCAGGATTGCCCCGTCTCCAACGGCCAAACGCCGATCATCGGCTGCGACGTCTGGGAACACGCCTACTATCTCAACTTCCAAAACCGCCGGCCCGATTACATCGACGCCTGGTGGAACGTGGTCAACTGGCCCGAAGCGACGCGCCGCTTCTCGGCGTAATGTTCGAGTTTCGGCCGGAGAGGGCGCGGGCGATGATGTTTCGCCCGCCCTCTCTTCAGCGGCGGCGCACGGACCACTTGCTGCCCCGAGCAATCTCACGTGTCGAAATTTGCCTACGCTTTCATGAATCCATGTCCCGCGCAGCGTTCGAAAGTCTGCGTATCTTCTCCCATCGAAACCTACCTACCCTTTCTCAGGGCCAGGAAATGTTAAGCTGTAGCGGTTATGCGGGTTGTTCCAGCGCCTTGAATGGGGAATTGAATTTGACGGCATCACTCGCATTCTCTTCATAATCCAAACCTTTCGTATTCGACGAAAACATTGCTAGAAACAAGGCACGCTGCTTCTCACCGAGCTTTCGGGAAGAATCGGTTGCTGCCCATCCCCAGATGCCGACGTTTCGGCCTATCGTCGAACGAACACGATGTTCGCTTCGGCGGCGCGGCCCGGCTCGAACATTCCCACAGGCAGAGAAAGGACCTCTCATGCTGCGTCTCTGGCGGAAAAATGCGCGGAAGATGATCGCCCTTGCAGTGGCCGCGGCCGTTTTCGGCGTCGCCCCCGCAACAGCATCGGCTCAAGCTCCCTCGACCGATGCGCAAACCCTCCAAGTTCTCCAGGCCCTCCAACAGCGGCTCGACCAACTCGAAAATCAGAACCGAAATCTGCAAGCGACGGTTCAGCAACTCCAATCGGCGCCACAAGCTCCCGTGGCTGGCCAGCCGGTGAGTCTTGGAGCCCCGAACGACGTGCGTTCGGTCGTCAACGACGTCCTCAAGGAACGCGATGCCGCCAAATCGGCTAGCGAGCTGGCGGCCAAGAAGAAAGCGGAAGACGAAGGACATGTCGTCGGCAGCAATTTGAACTTTGCCGGTCGCTGGAAGAACGGCGAGCTCTGGTTCGAAACGCCGCAGAAGGACTTCACCTTCCACCTCGGCGGTCGCGTTCAATACGACGTCGTCGGCGTGCAAGCGGGCGACAACGTCATGTTCGGCAACGGCGGCTTCGGCCAATTCGACGACGCCACCAACTTCCGCCGCGCCCGCTTGACCGCCCAGGGCACGTTCTGGGAAATCTTCAACTACACCGCCGAATACGACTTCCTCAACACGACCCAATCGGATGGACCGCTGACGGTGACGAAGAACAAGGCTGGCGTCGTGACCAACGTGACCGCCTCGCAGAACACCTATAACACGCCCGTGCCGACCGATCTCTGGATCGAAGCGACGCAGATTCCGTGGATCGGCAACGTCCGCGTCGGCAACTTGAAAGCCCCGATCGGCTTCGAGCACTACACCAGCAGCCGCTTCCTCAACTTCATGGAACGATCGAACATGTTCGATTCGTTCATCGAAAACGGCGACAACGGCTTCGAATCGGGTTTGATGGCTTACAACTGGACGGAAGATCAACGGGCCACGGGCGCCTTGTCGATCACCAAGACGACCCGCAATATCTTCGGCTGGAACGTCGGCGACGGCGAATGGGGCGTCACCAATCGCCTCACCTGGCTGCCGGTGTGGGAAGAGAACGGCCGCTGCTTCGTGCACGTCGGCATGGGTTCGCAGTATCGAGGCGCCGACGATCAGCAATTCCGCTTCCGGTCGCGTACCGAACTGCGTAACGGACCCGCTTCGCTGCACACGGTCGTCGCCCGCTCGCAGATTCAGGCGACCGAAGGCCAACTCCTTCTGCAACCGGAATTCGTGGTGCAGATGGGACCGTTCCTGCTGCAATCGGAATTCGCCTACACCGAAATCGACGGCGTCAACAAAATCATTCAGACGCCGACGCAGACGAACGTCAACATCTCGCAGCGTAACTACACCTCGACGGGCGCTTACGTCGAAGCTCTCTACTTCTTGACCGGCGAAAGCCGCGATTACAACAAGAAGCTTCCGGGCCTGGGCCGGGTCGTTCCTTATCGGAACGCCTACTGGGTAAGAGGCGAAAACGGGGCCAACATCTTCAGCATGGGCGCCTGGCAGGTCGGCCTGCGGTATTCGTACCTGAACCAAAACAACAACGGCATCAACGGCGCCGAAATCAACAGCTGGACCTTCGGCCTCAACTGGTTCTTGAACCCCAACTTCAAGATCCAGTGGAACTACGAAACCGCTCGCCGCGATGTCGGCACCGGCGTCAACAACGCCTTCGGCAACGGCAGCGGCAACTACCAGGGCGTCGGCGTTCGCTTCGCCTTCGACTTCTAAACGCCTCTCGCCAACGCAACAATCGCCTCGGTCCCCTGGCGGGACCGAGGCAGGGTGAGAATCGCGAGTCGTCCCTGACGGGACTCACCCTCCACTCCATGCCGATCGCGACTCGCACGACAGTGACCCGTTCGTAACGGGCAAGGATGCCCAGAACGAACCAACGTGTTTTCAATCAACCACGGGAGAGGGCGCCGGCAGGCCGGAATCGGATTCCGGCCTGCCCGCTCGAATACCGAGATCCTTAAGGAGTATCGCAATATGATCCGTTATCTTTCGGCGGCTGTGCTCGCGGTGTCGTTGTGCCTGGCGATCGGTCGCGCCCAGGATGTCGTTCCGGTGAATCATGGCGGCCATCAACACGGCGCCCCCGTCGTTGTCGACGGCGGCTCGTGCGCCAACGGCAACTGCGCGACCGGGCACTGCGCCACCGGCGATTGCGGCAAATGCAGCGATTGCGTCCGCATCACCGAAATCAAAAAGACCCAGCACCCCGTCTATAGCTGCAAGGTCAAAGAAGTCTGCATTCCCAATTGCGGCTTGTTCGGCAGTCTTTTCGGCTGCAAGGCGGACTGCCAGAAAATCGAAGTGCGTCAACTCGTCAAGAAATATCGCACCGACGAAGAATGCCACACCAAATGCGTGACCCAGGAAGAAGCCGCCAAGCATTACGAAGAGGAAGCGAAGAAGGCCAAGGCGGCTGCGGAGAAGGCGAAGACGCCGGCTCCGGCTCCCGTGCCCGCGAAGCTGATGTCCGGGCCGGCGAGCGTCGAACGCCTGGCTCCTGAACCGGCGATCATCAGCGAAACGCCCCCCGCCGTGCAGATCATCCCGAGCCCGTTCCGTCAATAAGGGCCGAGGAATGTCTTGTAGGGTGGGTTGAACGGAGCGAAGGCCGCCGAGAAGGCGAAGACGCAATCGCCCATTCGCCCGTAGGCCAAAGTTTCGATCATGGCGAAAACGTAAGCCGTTCAACATTAATAAGGGAAAATCATGTCCATTACGCCGCCGGCAATTCTGCCCGAACACAAATGGCTGCAATTGCTCGTCGGCGAATGGACGAATGAAATCGAATGCATTTCGGGTCCGGATTCGCCCGCGCAGACGCAGAAGGGGACCGAGATCGTCCGCTCTCTCGGCGGTCTGTGGACCATCGGCGAAGGCAAGATGGGGTCCGAAGGGGGCGAGCATACGTCGATCATGACGCTTGGCTACGACCCGCTTCAGAAGCTCTTCGTCGGGACGTTCATCGCCTCGATGATGACCCATCTCTGGACGTATCGCGGCTCTCTCGACGCCGCGAGCAAGATCCTGACGCTCGACGCAGAAGGGCCGAGCTTTGTCGAACCGGGCAAGATGGCGATGTATCACGACATCATCGAATTCGTCGACGACGACCATCGTCTCTTGTCGTCGGAATGTCTCGGACCAGACGGCGTCTGGACGAAGTTCATGACCGCGCACTATTATCGCAAAGGGCGTTAGCGCGTGCGATCCCAGGTCAGCGTCAGGCGCGGAGCCGGGCTGGTCATCTTGAGGCGGATGAAACCGATCGGATCATGGCCGCTCGGTTCGCGTTCGACGGCCACTCGGCTCGGAGCGGCCAGCAGACCGGCGAGATAGTGTAAGTTCAAGATCACTTCGCCGTCGACGGGCACGACATCCGCCAGGACGATGTGCTGGCTGTTCATGGCGACGATCTTGGCCTGGCCGCGGGTGACGTATCCCGGACCGGGCGTTTGCAGAATGAAGAGCACGCCTTCGACGTCGTCGCGAATCGGCAATTGCAGCGTGGCCCCCGTCCAGGCTTTCAAGCGTTCGATGACGGCCGGCGTCCACGCCACGATCCAACTCACGTTATAACGCTGGCAGTAATCGTGGAGGCCTTTGTCGGTCCACAGGCTGATGTGGCGGCCTTCGAGAGCTTCGTCGATGAAGCTGATCGAGGAATGCTCGATCGTCGCCGCCGGGTCGAGACCGCCCATGTAATAGCGGTCCGTCAGCCACGGCAGCAGGACCGACCAACGCGGCGCCTTTCGCGGCAATTTGCGGTCTTCCCACAGAATGCGTGCATCGGCCGTCGTGTATTGCCGCAGCACGGAGACCAACTCTTCGCGCCTTGCGCCCAGCCCGAAGCTGAGAGGTTGATTGTCCACCGCGCGATGGGCGATGCACTCCAATTCGTTTTGCGCGAGGTAGCCCGCCGCTCCGATGCCCGCAGCCGTGAGCGCGAGCGACAGTCGCCCGAGCGTCGAACGGCTCAAACGCACCGCGATCCAGACCCATGCATCGGCGGCGGGAATGGCCGCGAACCAGAGAGCGGGGCTGAAGAAGATCGAAGTTCCCATCTGACCGACCGGTTCCCAAGAGATTCCGAGCAGCGCGAGCAGGAGCAACCCGAACGCTCCCAGGCCCAACAACCGGGCGGCTGCGCGGCGTCGCGTCTCGTTCCAGATCGACACGCCGATCAGGGCGCTCCCGAGCAGAATCAAAGCGAGCAGTCGGTAGCCGAAACCGCCCCAGAGGGGAGCGTTCCAAAAGGTGGCGAGCGTGCGGTGCGGCAGGAGTTCGCTGGAGCTGGGGAAGGGCGAACGCAGCCACCAGTAGGTGAACCAATCGGGCAGCCAATAAAAGTTGACGCCGACGGCGATCGCCTCCGCGGCGAAGAGCGCCCCATGCCAGAGCAGGGGATGCCGCACCCCGGCCGTGAGGTAATAGATGAGCAAGAGCGGCAACACGATCGGAAAGAGCATCGGCTGCGCGAGCACGCCCAGCGCTCCCGTGCCGACCAATCCCAACCAGGCCATCACGCCAGGCTGACGATCGAAGCGCACGAGCAGACAGATGTGCCCGAGCACGGCAAGCGCCGCCAGAAACATTTCGCAGTCGCCGGCTTCGATGGCGTCGCGCCCGTGCGGCCCCCACCAGATGAGGAGACCGAGACTCGAAGCGAGAGCCGCGGTGACGACATGCACCCCCGCGCCCCAACACGAGATCACGAAGAGCGCCGGCACCATCATGCAGATGACGGCCACGCCCCATTTGTAGGCGCGGGCGGGAGGCGTTTCGCCGGCAAGATAGAGAAAGATCTCCGCCAGCCGACTGCCGTCGAAGATGGGGGTTTTGGGATAGCCGCCGGAAAAGGCCGGATCGTAGACGCACGTCGTGCCGTTGGCCTTCAGTCCCTGAGCGCCGAGCGCGCCGAGGTAAAGATGCTGAGGATGGGCGCCTGAGCTGATCGGTTCATCGCTGTTGAGGTTCGCCCAACCTGCCGGGCCGCCAAAAAGCGCCAATGTCAACCACGCCTGCCAGGCGAACAGCGTGAGCGACAGTCCGCTCCACGCGACATAGGTTCCCCAGCGGGCCGATCCTTCGACCTTGATTGGACGTTCCGTCTCCATGGCGAGCGATGGTAATGCCGGACCGACGCACAGACAAGAGGAGAAAAACTCGTGGGGCGGACGCCATGTCCCGCTCCAGAACGGAATGCGTATTCCCGTCGCGCGTAACCCAAGCCGGCCCCTTGGGGGTCGAAGCAGCCGGGAAGACACAATTTCGACGGCCCCCAAGAGGCCGGCTTGGGTTACGCGCGTCCTGTCCGGCGATTTCGATACGGATCGGCTTGACGAATACCTAGAAAACTTGCCTCAATCGCATAACGCCATCACGCCGTCTTCGCCCGAAACGCCTGTTCGATCTGCCGCGGTTCAAACGCCCCCGGGATCTTCCCCTGGGCCGCGTATTGATAAAGGGCGCTCACGAAGATCCCGTTGAGAGCCGAACTCGCCGCCCCCCAAAGGATGAGGTAAAGCACGCCCAAGCCGACGACGACGCCTCCCAAAATCGGCGACACGGCCGTGAACAGCCATGCCCCGACGCCCAAGATTCCGAGTCCGGGCAGCAGCAGCAGAAAGGTAAAGATCCCCAGGCCGAAATTGCCGATCAGCGCTTCGCCCCAGGTCTTCTTGAGAATCGCCAGCGAACGTTTGAGCGCGTCGATCGGCCCCGTGTTTTCGACGACCAAGATGGGAATGACGAAGAACGTGATGATCGACCAACCCGTTCCCAAGATGCCGCTAATGATCGCCCCGATTTTCTCGTGCATGTTTTCAATCGCCTTCAGAAGCACGCCCACGGTCGCGGACACGAGAGCCCAGGCGATGATGTGCGGCAACCGGCTGATGGACGACGACAGTCCGTCTCCCAAAGTCGTCTCCTCACCGTTGAAGCGCTTCAAGGCGCAGGCGACGAGGGCGGTGTTGAAGAAAACGATCACAAAATAGTTCACGAAGTAGAACGCGAAGAGGTAGGCCCAAACGAGAGGCGATTGTTCGTCGACGAAGAGCTTCTGCAAGCGTTCGCTGACGGCGATCGGCGCGAGAAAACTCGCGACCACCAGCAGACAGCAAAACCCGCTGATGAGCGGAAAGACGACGAGCTTCTTGTCGCCAAGCAACACGAGCCACGCGCTCCGCGCCAGACCGAAACTGGCGCTCATTCGTTCGAACATGGGCGTCTCCCTAAGTTTTGACATCTCCGAAAACAGCGGCATCATATCCCAAGCGATCCTGCGATTTCAACGAAAAACCCCGCGCAGCCGTTTCCCGCATGCCGCCCGGTGCATGTCTCGTCCACTTCTTGATCAACGACAAAAGTCGCGATGATCGAAGGAGCGATCGCAGCGAACGACGAATTGCGAGGCGAGTCTTGACCCGACAGTTCCGCGAAAAATCGGAGTAAGGGGGCGGTCGCAGATTTATTTCGCATTTCTCGGCCGCTTCATCGGAAAATCCAAGCTACACTGTGGCTGGGTAAATACCATTCCGCAGTTCTACGCACGAATGATATCGCACTTCGTCAATGACGCACACGCCGAGCTTCAAAATGGCACAGAGGACGGCGGAGGTTTCTCAGATTGAGACAAATCGCCGCGCCCGCACATCATCCTTTTTTCGCAATGCGGGTGTTTCTCGCCCAATTCCTTGATCGCCGGATGATTCGTCGGCTTTGGCGCAGCATTCGCAAAACATGAATCATCGAAATCGGATTCCGTACTTAATGATTCGGGCATATCTATCCCAATGCCCCCGAAATCGAGGTCCATCATGAAAAAGCTACTGATTGCCATCGCCATGTTGCTCGCCAAAGACCAATCCTGTCTCGCCCAACCGGCCGTGTTCACGTTCATCGTGCCGCCGGACGCCAAGGTGTTCGTGGACCGCAACCCGACGACGGCGACGTCGGACACGCGCGCCTTCCGCACGGGCCCGCTGAACAAAGGGCGAATGTACTACTACGACGTGCTCGTTACGCTGCAACGCGGCGATCAGGAGTTCACTTATAAGGAGCGAGTCGACTTCTATGCCGGCGATCGAATTCAACGGTCGTTCCTGACGATCCTCGACGACGCGGAATCGAAATCGTATCCCCGGAAGTTTCAGATCGTCCGCGAACTGCGCATCCTCGACGAACGCAACCAACAAGATGTGCTCAGCTTCATCGACAGCGATCGTTCGAACCGCATCTTGGCGGAACTGGGCGTCCAGGAGATCGCACGACTCGACGTCCGCGACAGAATCCTCGGCGACGTCGCTCAACGACCGCCGCTCGATTTAGACGCCAACACGGTTTCGGACGTCACCTATGAACGCGTTGGTCTCGAACGATTGAAAGTCGTACTGGAAGTTCACAATTCCAGCAAACAGTTCGCCAACGCTCTCGGCCGATTCGCCGTACGCGATACGGTCCGTTATCACTGCACGTATCGCAAAATGGGCGCCGATTGGGCCCTGGAACGTTACTCGTCCACCATGGGCGATGCCTTCGGGGACTACCTTCGCCGCTGGGAAAACGGCCTGGCGATGCAACCGCGCAGCACACTGGCGATCCAGGGCCAACCGTAATCTCGCCTGGACGATGGAGGAAAAGGGGCCGATTCACTCGGCCCCTTTCTGCAAAACGGCTGAACGAACCGACTCCTCCGCAACACAAAGATCATTGCCACTTCCTTGCCGCACCATAATCTAACCCACGATGAACCCGGCCAACATGGACCGTTCCCATCTCTCCCGCGGAGCATGCTCCAACCTCGGTTGGCGGCGTGAGCCGTTTTTGGCCGCCCACGAACTCTTGAGCGCCTTGCGTCCTTCTTCGAGGTGAGTTATGGCGTCGCGTCCGTTGCGTACCTTCACGGTCCTCCCCCATCTCCCCGGTCGCCTGCAAGGATTGCATCGGCTTGCTTATAATCTGTGGTGGTGTTGGAACCACGAAGCGGTTTCGGTCTTCCGCCGCATCGACGACGAGCTCTTCGAAAAGCTTGAGAACAGCCCTGTAAAGCTTCTATCGACCGTCGGCCAGGAACGCCTCGATCAGTTGCTCCGCGACGAAGGCTTTCTCGCCCACATGGACCGCGTCCTTGCCGGGCTCGATAAGTATCTCACGCAAAAGACCTGGTTCCAGGAAACGTACGGCAACGAATCGATCTCGAACGAAGACCTGGCCTCGAAATATCGCATGGCGTATTTCTCCGCCGAGTTCGGCCTGCATGAAAGCGTGCCGATTTATTCCGGCGGCCTGGGGTTGCTCGCCGGCGACCATCTGAAGTCGGCGTCGGATTTGGGCCTGCCGCTCATCGGCGTCGGCCTCATGTATCGCGAAGGCTATTTCCGGCAATATCTCAACGTCGACGGCTGGCAGCAAGAACGCTACCCCGAGAACGACTTCTACAACCTTCCTCTGATCCCCGAAAACAAGGCCGATGGCGCGCCTCTTTTGGTCAGCGTGCCGTTTCCGGGCCGGGACGTTTGGTGCCGGGTTTGGCGCGTGCAAGTGGGCCGCGTGCCTCTCTTGCTGCTCGATACGAACATCCCCAAGAACTCGGCCGAAGACCGCATGATCACGGCTCGCCTCTATGGGGGCGATCATGACATGCGCATCCGCCAGGAAATGGTTCTCGGCATCGGCGGCTACCGCGCCCTCCTCGCCCTGGGGAGCAAGCCCGCCGTCTGCCATATGAACGAAGGCCATTCCGCGTTTTGCGGTCTCGAACGCATCCGCATCTTGATGGAAGAGAACAATCTCGACTTCGCGACGGCCAAGGAAGCCGTGCAGGCCGGGGCCTGCTTCACGACGCACACCCCCGTCCCGGCCGGCAACGATGTCTTCGCTCCGCAGCTCATTCAGCACTATTTCGGCAGCTACATCCATCCGCTACGCATCGATTGGAACGAGTTCCTCGGCCTGGGCCGGCTCAATCCCAAAGATCAAAGCGAACCCTTCTGCATGACCATCCTCGCCATCAAGCTCTCGAACGTCAGCAACGGCGTCTCGGCGCTGCACGGCGAAGTGAGCCGGAAGATGTGGAAGGCGCTCTGGCCCGATCTGCCCGTCAAGGAAGTGCCGATCACGTCGATCACCAACGGCGTCCACACCCGCACCTGGCTCGCCCCCGAAATCTGGCAACTTTACGACCGCTACCTCGGCGTGCAATGGGAAGATCGGCCCACCGACCATAGCATCTGGAAACGCGTCGAGAACATTCCCAACGCGGAACTGTGGCGCACGCACGAACGCCGCCGCGAACGCCTGGTCGTCTTCGCACGCAATCGCCTGCGGATGCAACTCGAACGCCGCGGCGCTCCCCCTTCCGAAATCGCCCGCGCCGAAGAGGTGCTCGATCCGGAAACGCTGACCATCGGTTTCGCCCGCCGCTTCGCCACCTACAAACGCGGCAACCTGATCTTCCGCAATCTCGAACGGCTCATCTCGATCATCGGCGACAAGGATCGCCCGGTGCAGTTCGTCTTCGCCGGCAAAGCCCACCCGCGCGACCATGGCGGCAAGGAGCTCATCGCGGAAATCATTCACACCTGCCGTCGCCCCGAGCTGCGCCGGCGCATGGTGTTCATCGAAGATTACGACGTCAACGTCGCCCGTTATCTCGTTCAAGGCGTCGATGTCTGGCTCAACAATCCGCGGCGGCCCCTCGAAGCGTCGGGCACCAGCGGCATGAAAGCCTGCGTCAACGGCGGCCTGAACCTGTCGATCCTGGACGGATGGTGGTGCGAAGGCTACACCGGCGACAATGGTTGGGCCATCGGCGCCGGCGAGGAATACACCGACCTCACCTATCAAGACGACATCGAAAGCCGGCTCATCTACGACTTGATCCAGCAGGAGATCGTCCCCCTCTTCTACAACCGCGGTAGCGACGGCCTGCCCCGCGGCTGGATCAAGTACATGAAGCGCTCGATGGCCACCTGCTGCCCCGTGTTCAACACGAACCGACAAGTGCAGGAATACATGGAGAAGAGCTACGAACCCTCGGCGACGCGTTACCATCACATGATGGACAACCAACTCGCCCGGGCCACGGGCTTGGCCGACTGGCGCAAGCGGATCGAACGCGATTGGCCGCAAGTCCGCGTCGAGTCGGTCGACGCCGCCGGCGCGGATCCGATGCACGTCGGCAATCAAATGGAAGTGCAAGCCCGCATCAACCTCGGCGGCCTGACCCCGAACGACGTGGACGTGCAGCTTTATCACGGCGTCGTCGACAACCTCGGCGAAATCGCCAAGCCGACGTCCGTCCCCATGGGCCACAACGGCCACCCGCAATCCGGCACCACCTGGCTCTTCCAAGGCAACATCCAATGCCGAGCCAGCGGCCAATACGGCTTCGCCGTCCGCATCCTCCCCAAGAACGGCGACCTCTCGAACCCGTTCGACGCCGGGCTGATCACCTGGGGTTGAGCGCGGTCGGATGGGTTCTTCGACGAAGTCGGCCTTCAGCGGCCGACTTCGTCGCGAGGCAAGCCGTCTCGCGTTCGACGACCGCTCGCGCCTGCCCCAGAACTTGGAGCATAAGGAGCAAACTGTGAGGCTTCTCATCGTGCCGCACGCAACCGCGGTGAAAATCCGCACTCGCGCCGGGGAGTTGGCACGTGCTCTGGGTGAACTCGGGCATCAAGTCGACGTTCTTAGGCATTGCGTTCCAGCTCCGGGGCTTTCGACGATCGGCAAGATCCAGTGGAACCTCCGCGAGGTTTTTGGTCTGCAACAGCCGACACCTCTTTCCGAGCGTGTCCGCGCGATTTACATTCCGTCTTGCTACCGAATTCCCCGGCTCGATTCCATCTTGGCGAACCGAGGTATGAGACGGCTGGCGGATGGCGCTTACGATGTCATTCACTCGGCAGCGTACGGGCGGGAGAGCGTGCCCGTGCCGCGGACGGCTCGGTTCGTCTATGACCTTGTCGACGATCATGCCGACGGTTACCGACAACTTGGGCAGCCCGATCTCGCCGCGCGAATCGATGAATTCGTTCGCGATCAGATCAAGCGGGCGGACGTGGTCACGGTCAGCGCCTTACACCTGCAAGAAATCGTCCGCCAACGATTCGCACGTGATTCGGTTTACGTTCCCAATGGAGTCAACATTGCCGCGATTCGCGCCAGCGGCCCGCGCCCGTCGTCGTCGTCGGCGCAGCGGGTTGGATACATGGGAGGATTAGACACTTACGTCAACATTCGCGTCGTCGTGGCGGCCCTTGAAAAACTCCGCGCCGCGGGGCGCAACGTGGAACTCGACATCATCGGCGACGGCGAAGCAATTCGCAATTGGACGCCTCCAGCGTGGGTCCGTTTACTGGGTTTTCGGCCCCCCGACGAGATCCCAACTTTAATGCAGTCGTTTGCAGTCGGCCTACTCCCCTTCGAATTGTGCTCGCTAACGGATGCGGCGTTGCCGCTGAAAGTGCTGGAACATGGCGCGGCGCGGCAGTGGGTCGTCGCCAGCCCGATCCGCGAATTACGGCTTCAACAATTTCCGTGGGTCTTGCTGACACCGCTTGATGCGGACGCCTGGGCCCAGGCGGTGGCGCAAGCGCTCGACGCGCCGTGGCCGGCAAACGCCGACGCCGTGGTGGAGCGGTTCGATTGGCGAAATGTCGCCGAAATGTTATTGGGCGCCGTGACAGCATCGGCGCCTGTCGGAAGAGAGCGACGCCATGAGTAAATTCGCCAAGCTTCACGGCAAGCAGCAAGCGATGCGGAGCCTCGTTCAGTTCATGTGGTGGTTTCGCAATTGGAAGGAAGTGTTCGATGGGTACCGTGGCCGAAGCGTGATGCCGCCGCTCCAGATCCGCAGCGGGCCGACCCTATTTCACGAACCTTCGGACGACGCGATCGGGTTGTTTCGAGAGGTGTTCATCGATCGCTGCTATGCGGGAGCGGATTTTTATGATCCGAAACCCCACCATGTCGTCCTTGATCTCGGCGCCAACATCGGCACCACCATGCTTTATTTGAGTTGGCGCGCTCCGGGCATCCGCATCCACTGCTTCGAACCGATGAGTCGGACACGGTCCAAACTCGAAGAAAATGTACGCAAAAATCGCCTGGAAAAACCGGTCACGATCCATGCCGAGGCTATTTCCGATCACAATGGTTTGGTGCGGCTCTATTCCGCCGCCAGCAGTAAGGACGGATCGACAATCCCTAGCGAATTCACTTCGGCCGAAACGACCGAGGAGGCCAACTGTATTACGCTGCAGGAAGCGCGCACGCGGTGCGACTTGCCGCACATCGATTTGCTGAAGATCGACGTCGAAGGCGCCGAAATCGAAATTTTATCCGCCAATCCCGAAAAGAGCCTTGCCGGCGTGGATCGCGTTGCCGTGGAATTTCACGATCATTTTCGACCGGGTTGCTTGGACTCAATACAGCGAGCTTTGCGACTGAGCGGCTTCGCAAACCCAACAGTCGAATATTCCGCAGATGGTCGTCCACTGGGTATCCTCCGCGCCAAGCGACGACTATGACGCGAACGACTCGTACACTTCGGACCCTTTACGCTGGCTATGCAGCTTCTCTGCTGAATATGGCGTTGAGCTTCCTTGTCGCGCCATTTCTCATCGGTCGACTTGGCAATGAAGAATTCGGCGCTTATCGCGTTGTTCTGGATTATCTTGGCTTTCTTGGGATTTTTGAAGGCAGCCTGACCGCCGCGCTGCAATTCCGGCTCGCTAAAGCGCTCTCGCTCGATGATCGGGAAAGAGTTCAACGCCTGCTCGGCTCGGCGTCGCGCTCTCTCTTTTTCCTTGGAATGTTGACGACGGCCATCACTCTCGTTTTTGCGGTTTTTGTCGAAGACATTCTCGGCGTCGGCGCCGAAGAGGCCCGCAGCCTGCGAATTGGTTTAGTATTCATGGCCTTGGGAGGAATCCTCCGACCTCTCGGGATTTTCGCGCCGTTATTAGAAGCTCGGCAACGCGGCTACGTCGTTCACTTTGCGATGTTCGTGCAGAACGCCGTCATCAGCCTGGCATCGGTCATCCTTGTCTGGTGGGGCGCCGGCGTCGCTGGAGTCTTCGCCGCTCAACTGTTCGGCTTGCTGTTTTTTTGTTGGATCTCAATGCGAGATGCGCGATCGCTCTTATCCCCCTTTTCGGCGCTGATAGGCCCAGGCGATTTGGCGGCAAGGATCGAACTGAAATCGATCTTCCGATGGAACCTTCTCGGTTCTCTCCTCAATCGCCTTTGCCTTGCCAGCGATACGATCGTTCTATCTCTCTTTCTGAACAGTGCGATCGTGACTCCTTTCTTCGTCACATTGCGATTGGCGTCGATCGCGAGCGCTTATGCCGCCGCGATCGGCAGTTCTGCTTGGGCTCCTATGGTGGAAATGTATCATCAAGGGCTCATCGATCGCATGAACGGTCGGCTTATCCAGCTCACTCGGCTGACCGCGTTCATCGGCTGCGCCTTTCTCGTTCCGATTGCAGTGTGGAACGGCGCTTTCGTGAGGGCTTGGATCGGACCGAAACAGGATGCGGGGCTTCTTGTGACGCTCGTCGGCTGCGCCAATGCCTGGTTCCTGGGCATTTCGTCGCTTTGGGGATGGATTTTCAACGGCACGGGTCAGTTGCGAGTCGTCATGTGGTCGGTTTTGGTGGGCACGATCCTAAACGTGGCGGTAAGCGTCATTGCAACAATCTACTTAGGTCCAGTTGGGCCGCTCGTCGGAACCGCGGCGCAACAGTATTGCGTGAACGTTTGGTGGCTTCCGAACTTGCTTCATCGGCGCTTTGGCACGTCGCGCCGCGACTTGTTCTTTGCGATGTTCGGCCCATTCCTGCTGGGCGTCGTCTTGATCGGCGCCATTTTGCCCTTGGCGACATCGGGTTGGATCGAAGAACTCCACGCTTCGCGTTTCATGACGCTCGCACTGACCTTCGCGTGTATGGGCGTCGTCGCGTTGATCTACGTCGCGTTTGGTTGGAGGCTCGTGTTGCCGCAATCCGATCGAGATGAAATTCGCGCTCGACTTTTCCCAACTCGCAAGTCGCCGACATGACTTGGCGTTTTCACAGTTTTGTTCGTAGGAAGTCAACGCAGGCATTCGCGATCCGTTCCGCCGCGTGCCCGTCGCCGTAGGGATTCGGAACATCGCTCATGGCCCGATAGGCGCGTTCGTCCGTCAACAATCGGGTCGTTTCCTGGACAATCTTCTCAAAATCGGCGCCCACCAGTTTGACGGCGCCGGCGGCGACGGCTTCCGGGCGCTCCGTCGTGTCGCGCATCAGGAGCACCGGCTTGCCGAGAGTCGGCGCTTCTTCTTGAACGCCGCCGCTGTCGGAAAGCACCAGAGTCGCATGCTGGAACAGGCTGATGAGCTCGCGATAGGGCAGCGGTTCGAGCAATTGAATGTTCGCGATGTTCGCCGGTTGCAAGATGCGCTTGACCGGTTCGCGAACGTTGGGATTTAGATGAACGGGATAGACGAAACGCACCTCGGGAAAGCGCGTCGCCAGTTCGACGATCGCCCGGCAAATCGCTTCGAAGCTTGCGCCGAAATTCTCGCGGCGGTGACCTGTGATGAGAACCATGCGGCGGTCGTCGGGCACGAAGCCCGGTATCGTCGGAGGTTTCGCACGCACTTGCTCGACGGTATGT
>JBAXFO010000010.1:0-18419 GCA_037139885.1 Planctomycetota bacterium | reverse complement strand
TATTCAATTTTGCTCTCTTATTTTCGGGAGGAAACAGGGAGGATGATTCGCGACAGAGCTCCGGGTCGATGATGCACCTGCTCGGTGGCGACTGACGTCTTGTTGTCGAAAATACCCGCGGCGGTGTTGGGGTTGCGATCGAAGAGCGGGAAGTGCGAGCCGCAGATATCGACGCGAACCTGATGGCCTTTCGCGATCGTCGCGGCACACGGACCGAGATCGACGGTGATCTCGTAGACCTCGCCGGGCTTCATCAGTTCGGGCTTGAGCAGCGAATTGCGATAGCGGCCGCGCAGAATACCGGTCGCGAGGTTGATCGCGACGCCATCGGGGTGGACTTGGACGACCTTGACGACCCAGTCAGCGTCGGGCGTATCGGCACTGACGAAAAGTTTAGCTTCGACGTTGCCGGCGAACGTCAACGGTTCCGCGAGAGGAGCCGTGCTGTAAACCAGCACGTCGTCGCGGTCTTCCAACGGGGCCTGATCGACCGGTCCCCACACAGCGGACTTGATGGGTCGTACGGCCGTCACGGGGCAAGCGGGAACGGGCTTCACTGGATCGGCACGAAACGTGTCGCTGGTTTGAGTGCTTGTCGGAGCTTCTCGCGTGAGTCGACCGTTGCCTCGTCGCGTGTTGGCCTTGCCGTCCGAGTGTAGATAGTACGACGTCGCCGTGAAACCTTCGGGAGGCCAAGTCTGAGCGTCGTGCCAGACGTTGTCACCCATCGAAAAGTACCGCACGGGAGGGAATGGCTTGGCTTGTGCCGCGGCGTCTTGTTTGAGGTGGCGATCGAACCAATCGAATTGAACCGCCCCGACATCGAGAGCGGCTGCAAGGCCGAAATCCACTTCGGCTACCTTCGACTTGCCAATCGTGCCATGATCCCACGGGCCGAGCACGAGCCGTTGCTGCTTCCGCGTCTGCGAATTTTTCGCTTGCTTCTGCATGATCATGAAGTTGCTGACCGATTCTCGCGAGAAGAAGTCGTAGTAGCCGACGACATGCAGCGCCGGGAGCTGCAAGTCCGGCAAACGCGACGTGAGATCGAGCCGAGTCCAGAAACCGTTCGGCTCGGGGTGTGTGAGATACGCATCGAGCCACGGCATCGACCAGCCAATCGCCTCATCAACGTCGCTGAGCGGCAGGCGCATCAAGGCGTCGTTCATGTCGCGGGGCGTCACTCCCTCGGGCCTAGGCGTGTTACCCGCGATCCAGCCCGCGATAAGCGACAATCGCACCGCGCCGCCCAGATACAGGTTTCGGTAAAAGCTGCTCCAGGTCGCTTGGGGAGCGATGACCGCCAGTCCCGGCGGATTCTCGACCGCCGCCTGCCACTGCAACGCCCCCACATACGACCCACCCACCATACCGACACGTCCGTTGCACCACGGCTGCTTTGTGAGCCATTCGATGGTGTCGTAGCCATCCTGACCTTCGTTGTTGTAGGGCGCCAACACCCCCTCCGAGGCTCGCACGCCGCGGCAGTCCTGCGCCACAAAAACATAGCCCGCCTTGACCCAGCGTTCGGCAGTTCCCTTTTGCATCGTGCGATCGTACGGCGTGCGGATGAGGACGGCAGGCGCCGGTTTTCCGGTGTCCTCGCGATACACGTCGGTCGCGAGTTTGACGCCGTCCCGCATGGGGATATGGAACGTCGTCGATACGACCTCCGCGTACGCCGTTGAAGCCGTGGCCAACAGCCACGCGATGACGGCCGTTCGGATATCATTCCAAGTTCGCAACGATCTCATGCCAGAATCTCCCTTACCACGTTGGCTTCCTCGAAATCTCGGACGAACGTCGGTGGTTCAGCCAGGCCATGTCGGAGAAGTCCCCGCCCCAGCGTAACCGATGAAGGCGAATAACGGATCGAATGAGAGAGGACGCTGCCCAGACTCAGGCCGCTTGCCGATGATAGTCCTTGAGCACTCCGCCCAACCTTTCGCGACAGACTATTTCTCCCGCTTGCTGGTCCGCCTCTGGTCCCGGCTCCCGGATCCGATGGTCCAGCCCTTGGCGCGCTCGTTCGCCATGATTGCACCGGAATAGCGGTCTCGGCGACTGTTGCGTCCCTGGATCCCGCTGGAAATCGGCCAACATGAATTCTGGTGAAGAGGCAAACAGTAAGGGGAACGCAGATTTTTTCTCTGCTCACCCCGGCTACCGCCCCGTAGGCGGTACGCCAAAGCGAGGCAGTTCCGCCGCTTCGGGCAAAGGTGTCCGCAAGCGAATCGTGTTTGCTGACTCAAACGGGTCGGGCAGGTTATAGGCTTGAAAGGGCAGAGTCGCATCGCGCCAGGGCATCTTCGGGTCCAGAATCAACGACATGCTGGCCTCCCAACTCGGGTCGGCGAGCGAGACCCGATCACGGACATACTGCCCGAATATGCCCATGATTTCTGGCACTGGATCGGGCTGGACGAAGAGCGTCGCGGGCGGGACCTTCATTTCGGCGGGAGGTTCGCGGTCGCCCGTCCAGCCGAGCAGGGGCGAAGGCTCGAAGGCGTTTCGCGGGCGATACGGCTTGATCGCGGGCAGGGGCGACAACGGCGGCAACACGTCGACGTTCACAAGGCCAGGTTGCGGACGGGCAATCGTGGACGGAATCGGACGTGCGGGCTTGGGTTCGCTGACGACGACAGGGTTGTCGATCGGCGCGAGCCATTTGTCAATGCGATCCTTCACCGACTGGGCTGACGCGGTCGACGCGAGCAAACTCGCGATCACCAGGGACAAAATCTGTGCTTTCATGGCGTCTCTCCGAGGATCCCGCGGGTGGGGCCGTCGCTCACGGTGAATTCGCGATTGAGGATCTGACCGTTGGTCAGGCGAAGCCGAACGTCGTAGGCGCCTGGCTCAAGGGCGAAGCGGAAGACGGGGGCGAGTTGGCCGCCTCGGCCTTCGCCGCTGGCGAGCGTCTGTACGCCGAGCACCTTGCCCGATTTGTCGAGGACGCTGGCCTGGCTGCCGACGGGATTGAACTTGGCGTCGACGCGTACGGTCAGGGGCAGACGCTTCGTCGAGGCGAGCGAGCTGCTGCCGAGCAGGATGTTGCTATCTTGGCCTTCGTTGTTGAAAACGAGGTCGAGCTGCCCATCGCCGTTGAGATCGACGCAGGCGACGGCTTGCGAGTTGAAGATTTTCTGGTTCAAGCCGACGGCGGAGGTGGCATCGATGAAGCCGCCTTTGCCATCGCCTTTGAAGAGACGGTTGGGGCCTTTGAGGCAGCCGACGACGAGATCAAGGTTGCCGTCGTTGTCGAGGTCGCCCCAGGCGGCGGAGGTGGCCCAGCCGAGGCTGCCGGCGAGAGCGCCCGCGTTCGCGGTCACATCGGTGAATCGACCTTTGCCGTCCGACTTGTAGAGTTTGCCGGTGGTCTTTTGGGGCACGAACAGGTCGGCGACGCCGTCGTTGTCGAAGTCGCCGAAGACGGGGCCCGCCTTGGCAGGCTGAAAATTGAGGCCCGAATTCTGCGACTCGACGAAGCTGGGCGCCTTGTCTTTGCCTCGGTTGAGGAACAGACGGTTGCCATAAAGGAAATCGGGCAAGCCGTCGCCGTCGATGTCGCGGACGATCAGCGAATCGAAGCGAACATCGGTCGCGGGCCCGCCGGCGCCGAGGCCGCATGCCTTCGAGATGTCTTCGAACGCCAGCCCCTGCGGCGTCGGGCGTTCGTACTTCGGGCGATTGAAATAGAAGCGAAAATCGCCGTCTTCCTGGCAGGTCTTGATGACCAGGTCGTGCCGGCCCGCCGTCAGCTTGAGAGTGATAACGTTTTGGTCGGGCGCACACGGGCGGCGATTGGGATCGGAGATGATTTTCTTGCCGTCAAACCAAACCGAGAGAGTGCCGTCGGCTCCCAGGTTGATCTGTTGCACGATGTCAACGTCGGTATCGAAGCCGCGATGGAGATAGACGGCGACATTGGCCCGGGCGTTTTCGGGCAAGAACTTTTGTAAATCGTTCATCGCGCCGTCGTCGAGGGGCGCCGGCTTCCATGCGACTTTCTGCCCCTTGCCGTCGTATTCGCCCTTGAGGTCGAACTTGTCGGCGGCGATGGGAAATTCAAAACCCTTTTGGATGTTGTAGTCGATCGGCGCGAGCATAGACCACGCGCCCCAGCGCACGGGGCTAGGGATGGGCGGAATGGGCAAACCGGTGTTGCGATAGACGCGCAGACCGTGGTAGCCGTTGGCGAGGACGAGGTCCGGCCGGCCGTCGGCATCGACGTCGGCCCAGGCAGCGGCGGTGAGCTGAGAATAAGGCTCGCGCGGCAGCAGATGGGAATCGTCGCGAAGCACGCCCTTGCCCAGATTCGTGAACAGCATCGGGCCCGACGACGCGACGACGAGCAGGTCGGGCAGACCGTCGCCGTTGTAGTCGCCCCAGATGGCGGATTTGGCGGCGTTGACGCCGGGGAGAATGATTTCGCTCATGGAGTCGCCGTTGTTTTGCAGGACGACGAGCTTGCCCCCGCCGACCAGACAGACATCGATCTTGCCATCGCCGTCGAAGTCGACCGAGGAGATCGACTGGGCGTCGGGATCGGTGCGAGCGGTGGAGGTGATGTGCGTGAATCCGGGCATGCCCAACAGTCGGCGAAAATCCTCGCCTCCCCAGCCGACGAAGTCTCGCTTTTGGTCGTAGGTTTGCAGTTTGAGACTGACCTTCAAGCGCTGGATCTTGGCGGTGCGGTTGTGGAGATCTTCCTTGTTGCCGTCGACCATGCACGGGACGACGACTTCCTTCCCCCCCATAATCGCTTCGACGATGGCGGGAAGTTTTTCGGGGGGACCGGCGTAGGAACGGAGCAAGAACGGCTCGCCGTGGACGTGGTTCCACCATTCGCCGCCCGCGTAGGCCTGATACCACCAGTTTCCGAGGCAGGTTTCGCTGGCGCCGCCGTTGTAGAAGAAGCACGCGATCTTGCCGGGTTCGGCCCAGTCCATCGTCGGCTTCCATTCGTTGGGCCGCAAGCCGCCCCGGCCGATGGCGTGTTTGATGACGTCGGTGGGGTGCACGCCCTTGACGTCGCGAATCTTGCGGTAGGTGATTGTGTTGTTGACCTTGTCGACTGACTCGACGCGCATCAAGACGATGTTCGTCGACTGCGCGACGACTTGGCCGAAGCTATGAGGCACTTCGATGTAACCCCACGCCGGCGCAATCGCAACGAACAGCGCCACGACCGCCAACAAACGTCCGAGAGCCTGGGACGGACGTTCGGTTCGTTCGACGCGAGGCGTCTGGTCCAGAAACCGGGAGCTGAGGCTCCCGGTTCGGTTTGAATGATTCAACATGGTGGGCCTACTGTTTCTTTTCGAGTCGTTGCTTCGCCTCGTTGGCGAAGTCGGAGTTGGGATATTCGTTCATCACGCGTTGCAGCGTGCCGACCATTTGATCGCGCAGGCCTGCTTCGCGGAAGGCGTCGGCGGCGTGCAAGAGCGCCACGGCGCTTTGCTCAGAAAAGCCATAGGTATTGGGCACGATCAAAAACGCAAGCGCTGCCTCATGATGGCGTTTCTGCTCCATGCGGATCAGACCGATTTGCAGTATGGCGCGCGTCGCGATTTCCGCTGCGGTGCGATCGACGACGGCCTTGTAATGCCCGCCTGCTTCTTCAAGGCTGCCTTGCTTTTGCATTGCCCAACCCAGGCCGAACCGGGCTTCGTCGACCCAGGGACTGTTCGGGAAGACGGTCAGCAGTTTTTGATAAGCCTGGGCGCTCAGGCCGGGATCATTATTGAACGCGTACGCCTGGCCGAGCCGAAGCAAAGCGCGATCCGTCAATCCAGGCACCTGCGTGAAGGGAGCGTCATCGCGGAATGGGATCAGTCGCTTGATGGCGCCGGCGTAGTCCTTGTTTTGCAGCATCGTCTCGGCAATGCGGTAGTGCGCCCAGGGGAGGTTTTGGCTCTTGAGGTTGTGCGCCACCGTCTCGAATTGCGTCAGAGCGCCCTTGATGTTTCCCTTTGCTGCGTGGACGGCGCCGAGGCGTAGGCGGATTTTTTCCATCACGTCGACGTTGGGCTCGCGGTCGAGCGCCTCAGTGAGCAGCGCCAAGGCCGGATCGAATTCCTCTCGCTGCGAGAGCAATTCCGCCAGTTCGAGCCTCGCGTCGATCGCCAAGGGAACGTCGCTGAACTGTTCGACCATGCGCTTGTAAAGGTCGCGAGCCTTGCTTTCGGACTTTTGCAGAGGGACCTGTTTGAGAGGGACATCGAACACGAGGGTTTTCACGCCCTTGGGCCCCACCTTGGCATTGAGTTCCCTGAGCAGGGCTTGCTTGGCTTCTCGGGCGTCGACCTCGGAGGCAAGCCGCCACCCCCACGCAGCGTCGTAAAGCATGCGAGCCCGCGTCTCATTCGCCGTGGTCATGTCCTTGAACTGATCGGTCGCCTGTTCGAGAAACTGCGCTCCCTCGCGAATGAGGCGGAATCCGTCGGCGATCGCGGGGGCAGCATTGGGCGCTTCCTTGGGATTGGCGAGCATCTTTCGCCCCGCCTCGACGCGAAGCATGCCTTCTTCCTTCATCGATTGACCAGCCCGCAGGGCGGCTTCGACGCCTTCGGGAGTTTTGGGCGCAGCCCCAACGACCGCCTGGAAAACAGCCCGCGATTCCGGGAGCTTGCCCGCCTCGCGCAACGCGACGGCCTGATGGAAGCGAAGCGACGCAACCCAGCTTGCCCGGGTCGGATCGGCGCCGAGCGGGACTTCGTATAGCTCGCGCGTCTTTTGCAACAGGTCCGCTGCCGCGACGGGATTATTTTGCGCTCGCAAGATCGTGGCCAGGTTGATCATCGCCAGGGGCGCCACGCGGGCGGACTTGAGCGGGTCTTGCTGGAAGCGACGCAGCTCGTTGATCGCGCCATTGCCGTCGCCCAGAATGAACAGGACTTTCGCTCGCTCGAAGACGGCGGTCGGCGTCGACGGAGACGCCGGGAACTCCTTCACCAGCCGTTCGTAGGTGGCGCGAGCGCCGCCAAGAAACGCCTGCTTGTCCATGGGATCGACGACCATCCCGGCGCGACGTTGCTGGCACAACCCGAGTTTCAGCAGCGCGTCGGGCGTGTCGGCGTGCTTGGGATTCCCCGCGACGAAGGCCTCGAGCAGGTCGGACGCGGTGCGAAGCTGCTCTTCGACCTTCCCCGTCGCGATGCCGTCGGCATCATCGGGCAGCACCGCCGGCGTCCGCCGCAAGACGCAGTCGGCCATCAGGTACGATGCCAGCGCCAGGTCGCCGACGCGGTCCGACGAAGGAATGTCGTTCCAGGCCTTGAACGCCTTGTCGAAATCTCCCTGGCGATAATGTGTCAGGCCGATCGTGTAGCGGACCAGCGGGATTTTCGAGAAATCGGGATGCTCTCGCACCACGCTTTCGAGCCGCTTGAACGCCTCGTCGTAGTGAGCGCTGAGTTGCTTGTTGCGATCCGGCGACGGCGCGGTCGACTTTTCGTATGCCGCGGCGCGGAAAATGGCGTTCTCCGCGTAGGTGAACGCCGCCGGCGCCAGCAAGCTGCTTTTCGGATAACTCTCGAAGAATGTCTTGCAGCGCTTGTCCGATTCGTTGTAGTCACCAAGCTGATGGAGCGCCTGGATCAGCCTCAGCGTCAGTTCTTCCTCGCGTTCGGGGAGAAACTTGTTGACGAGGATGGCGTTGTAAACATCCGCCGCGGATTTCGGCTCCTTGATCGAATGGAAAATGTCCGCGACCTCAAGGGCAATTTCGCCGCGGCGAGCGCGCACCTCGGGCGAATCCGGCAGCTTCGACGTGCGATCGCTGGCAATGCGCATCGAATTGATGGCGTTGCCGGCCTGGGCCCGATACTCGTTCCATTTCGTCGCCGGGTCGGGGCAAAGCGCAAGCTGGGCCTTACCGATCCAGAAGTTCGCCTGATCCGCGACCGCATCCTTGTCCGTGAGAGGCTGCAAGGTTTTAATCGCCTCCGCATACTCCTTCAATTGCACCTGGCAGAATCCAATCCGCACCTCGGCGTCGAGCTTCAGCGGCTGCTGCGGAAAGGTTTTCACGAACTCCTGAAACCGGGTCTTCGCCTCCGCGAATCGGCCCGCTTCGTAAAGCAGCACGCCCAAATAAAGCGTCGCGCGAGCCAAATGGTCGGGCGCGGGTCTTTTCAAAAACTCCTCGAACTCGGCCCGCTTGACCGGATCGTTGTTGAATCGCTGTGGTTCCTTCAACATCAACGCGGCGTTGGTGAGGTGCTTTTGTTGGTCGGCAAGAACGCCTTCATAGTTCGCCAGTGCGTCGCCGCGCTCCTCGGCGAGATGAAAGGTGCGCGCAAGCAAATAGCGGGCGTGCGGCCCATACTCGGGCGAAGCGAATGGTGCGAGCATCGTCAGCGTCTTCTGCGCCGTGGGCATGTCGCCCATCAAGAATGCCGCATGGGCGTACAGATATCGGCCAAAATCCTTGTAACGCGAGCGCGTGAGGTTGGCGTCCGCCAAGAAAGGCTCGGCGGCGGCAAGCGTTTCCTTCAACTTGCCCTGGCGCAGCAACATCTCGGCCCAATCGCACCGCACTCGCGCCACCAATTCCCACGGCTCGCCAAGATCTTTTTCGCCCGGCGCTTTGGCTTCTCCCTGCAACAGGGGAAGCGCCGCCGCGTAGGCGACCGCGGCCTGATCCAACCGTTGTTTGAGCGTCAATTCCCGCTGCTGGATCTCCTGAGGCGTCCCCTGAGGCCCGCCCTGAACATTGGCGATTTCCCGCAGGCCCAGGTTACGCAACATCAGCGCGTATTGAAACGCCGCGGCCGGACGCTCCTCGAACTTCACGTCGGCCGCCAGACGCTGCAGCGTGCCGACGATTTCCGCTTCGTTGCGGTCCTTCATGGGCAAGGCGAGCTGCGACAGCGCCAACCAAAAGCGAGCGGAATTGTTTTCCTTGTGCATGGGAAAACGGTCCGCAAACTCGCGAAACCGAGTCACCGCCACCGGAAAGTTCTTCTCTGCGTACGCCTTGCGGGCGCTCGAAAGAATCATTTCCGCTTGCTGATCCGGCGTCAATTGTGCGAATAACATCGAAACGCCGATAAACAACCATGCGAAGACGCCCAAGGATTTTTTCATCGGTATGCCATTGTTGAAGGGCAAGGAGGTAGGAGTTTCCGAATTTGTCGCGATCGGGAGGCGCAAGCACTTTAACATCTCAAAAGCGTAGCCCAACACGATGACAGAGTCAAGTAGCGCAAATTGGGCTGTCGGACCGCGAAAGAAATGTCCGCACGATGGACCGTAGGAAAGGCGCCAACGGTCGCGGGCCGGTGGCGATTTCACTCTGGCGTCGACGAAGTCGATGAAAGCGTCGTAGGGGGCTTTTGGTGGTGATTCCAAAATTCGTACAGCCCCAATTCGGCAACGAATGCGCCGTGCATAAATACCACGCGAGATCATTTCTTCGGCAACTGATACCCGTCCTTGTTCAGCGCGATTCGATAGACGCTTTTTCCCGCGGTAATGTAGAGCGTCTTGCTTTCCGCGCCGCGACCGAAGCCGACGTTGGTTGGCAGTTCAGTCTTGATGTACGCCAACTCTTTGCCTTCCGGCGAATAGACGTAGATGCCTGGACGAGTCTCGTCGCGCGCGGCCACGTAGAGATTGCCGTCCACATCGCATGTCAGGCCGTCGGGGCCGTCTTGAGGAGCATAGTCGACCAGGGTTTTACGGAATTTGGCCGAGCCGTCGGCGGCGAGGTCGTACGCCAGCAGCGCCATGCGGCCGCGGTAGACGGGCGAGTCTTTCTGCAACCGGCCGATACCTGTGCTGCCGTTGTCGTTGCTGACGACATAGAGCGTCTTTTGATCCGGCGAGACGCAGACACCGTTCGGCTTGCCTGCGTCGGTTACGACCCGATGAATCGTACCATCCGTGTCGATGCGGTAGACGGCCTGGATCGGTTGGTCGATTGGTTCGTGCCCTAAATAACGGGGATCGCTGAAATAGATCCGGCCCTTCTCGTCGATGGTTATGTCGTTGGGCGAATTGAACGGCCGTCCCTCGAACAGGCCGGCAATGATGGAGCTTTTGCCCGTCTTCATGTCGGTACGGACGACGCGTCGGCCGCCGAAATCCGCTCCTTCGGCGACGATCATGTTGCCCGCGCCGTCAAATTTGATGCCGTTCGACATGCCGCTGGGCGAGCGAAAGATTTCGGCCTTGCCCGTTTTCGGGTCGAACTTCCAGATGTGCCCCGCTTCGATCGCGCCCGTCTTGTCCTTCGAGACATGAGAGAACGTGATGTCGCTGAAGTAGATCGTACCGTCCGGCGCCGAGGCCACGCCTTCCGTGAGTACGACGCCGCCATCGAAGATTTTCTCGAGTTTGGCGACTGCCGAGACGATGTCGGTTTTCCCCTGAGAGTGTACCTGAAAATCCACAAAAACATACGCGAGCGTCAGCAGGCTCGCCGAAATCGCGATCTTCCTCGCATTCATCGAAATGCTCCTATTGGGAATGAGAACTCTCCGTCGGGTCGATGCTCACCGGACCCGATCGTGTCGATAACGGAGAGTGGGACTGGGACTTTCGCGGCGTCCGGGCAGGACTGGATGTTAACCTACTTTGTGATGCGAAACAATTCTCGAAATTCGCCGCCATTTGTCTTGAAACGAGGGGCGTTCGAAAACGTCGGCATTGACGACGCCTGGCGGCCGGCGCCCCTGGCTCAAGTCGATCATCCCCTGGCACGCGGACCGGCCGATGTCCCGAAACAACTCATCCGACCAGGCGATGCAATGCGGGGCAAGCAGGACATTGTCAAGTTGTGCGAACGCCGGAGGTGCGGTCAAGGGTTCGCCGACGAAGCAATCGAGGGCGGCTCCCCGGATTCGGCGGTCTTGAAGGGCGCTAAAGAGCGCCGCTTCATCGACAATGCCGCCGCGGGCAGTGTTGATGAGATATGCCGTAGGTTTCATTAACGAAAGTTCGCGCGACCCGATCAGATTTCGCGTTCCGTCGTTGAGCGGGCAATGAAGCGATACGAAGTCGGCATGCCGGAGCAATTCGTCCAATCCAACCGCCTGTCCACCTTCCGACGCAATCGCGGCCTCCGCGACAAAGGGATCGAAGACGAGCGGCGCATTCATGCCGAATCCCGCCAGGAGTTTCAAAAGCGTGCGGCCGATGCCGCCAAAACCGATAACGCCGAGAATTCGGCCGCGCAGTTCGCTTCCCATGAACTGGCTGCGTTCGCCCCAGAGAGATTCGCGGACGAGACGGTCTTTGGCGCGCACGTGATGCGCGAGGGCGAGCATCCAGCTCACGGTCGCCTCCGCCACCGAATAGTCGACCGCCCCCGCGGTGATGAAAAGCACCACGTCGGCCGCGGTGCAGGCAGCGACATCGACACTGTCGAAACCGACGCCGAATCGCCCGATCGCCAAGAAATCGTGGTTTGTCGTAAGACTGCGAGCGGTCACCTTCGGCGTGAGCACAATCGCGCCGTGAAAGCCCGTAAGTTGTTCCGGATCGATCTCGGGACGATATTCCGCCAGGCGGCGTGCGTCGATCCGGTGCGCCCGTTCGAAGAGTTCGAGTCCGATGTCGCGATACTTCGGCTGGCCGTTTGCCTCATAGAAGTCGGCGGTCAAAGCGACGCGAAAGGAGGGAGAGGGGTTCATTTCCAGGGATCTCCTTCCGCGGTGGCGCAGCGCTCGTCGACGATGATGCGTTCGGGCATCGGCCCGGCGTAGACCCACAGCATTTCCATCGGGCCGGCGGACTCATTGATGAAATAGTGAACGCGGCCGCGCGGCACAAAAGCCGTGCGGCCGCCGGACATTGTGTACCGCCGGCCCTCGACGATGCAGGTGGCCTCGCCGGAGATGATGGAGATCGATTCGTCGAAATCGTGGACGTGCGCCGGCAGCCGGCCGCCCGGATGAAAGAGGCCGTAGCCGCCGCTCATTTCGAGGCCCGGCAGAAGATCGTTGTTGAAGCAATCGATGAACTCGGTATTCGGCCCCGCCGTGCCGCGCGCGGCGCAGGCGAAGCGGTTGACGCGTTCGGCTCCCGTCACGCCGGCCGAATCGTCAGGCATGCGTTTCGTCGGAAAGACGCGATCGACGAGGTCGCGCGTCGGCGCATCGGAAGCGAGGGCGACGTGAAAAATCGCGTCTTGTGTCGGCGAGGGGTTGAGGACCGCATGAGCGACGCCGGCCGGCAAGACGACATTGTCGCGCAGCTTCAGCGAATACTGTCGGCCTTCGACGTCGACGACCGCTTCACCGCTCAGCAGCGTGATCGATTCGGTGAATGGATGCGTGTGACACGGCAATCGCGCTCCCGGAGAGAACGTGACCCGTCCCGTCGTCAGCTTGCGTGCCCGATTGAAGGCGCCTACGAAACTTTCGAGCGCGACGCCCGGTGTGATGTCCATCTGGGGTCCGTCGCCGGGGGCGCAAATGGCCTCCATTCGATCGGGCCGCAACGACACCGGCGGCCGCGGCAACACCGCCGGCGGCCCGGGGACCAACGACGCCCGCATCACGCGATCGCGCCCCACCGACGCCAGCGCTCCTCGCAGCGAACGCAAGAGGAGTCCGGTATCGATGCCCAGGGCGATCATACGGAAGCCTTGTCGGCGTCGCTGTTCGAGATCGTCGAGGCTCGTCGCGACGACGCCGCATTGCTTGCCGGCCGCGCGGAGAACATCCTTCATGTGAGCGATCTGTTCCGCGACGCCGGGACCTTCCCATTGTCCCCGATGGCCGGCCGACGACGACAGATCCGCCGGCCCGAAGAAGGCCAGTTCAACTCCCGCGACGCGTGCCAGTTCTTCGACGCGTTTGGCCGCTGTCACCGTTTCGAAGATGGGTACGACCAGCACATGTTCGTTCGCCTCGGCGGTGTGCTCGGCGAACGCCTGCCCCCAAGCCGTCGCCCGCTCCGCGCCGATGCCGCGCACGCCTTCGACCGGATAGCGGGCGAACGCCACGGCCTGCGTCAGTTGTTCCGCCGATTCGATCCACGGCGCCACGACGCCGTCGGCGCCGAGGTCGAGCGCTCGCTTGATGAACCCGACATCCAGCGTCGCGATGCGCACCAAGGCGACCGTTTCGCTTCGCACCGTCGCTCGCAGATGTTCGACGATCTCCTTCCAGTCGAGGTGCCCGTGCTCCGCGTCGATGACGACCCAGTCGAGCCCGAGCGCGACCGCCATCTCGGTGACGCTCGGCGCCTCCAGCGTGACCCAGAGGCCATAGACGGGAACGTCCGCCGCCAGTTTGCGGCGGAGGGCTTGGATGGCGTTCGTCTTCATGTTGCACCAGAAAATGGTCGTTTGGAGTCTTACGCGTCGTGGGGCAAGCTGTCAGCGTGTCCGATTCCTCCGGCAAGCTGGGAAGCATGCCGCCACGTCACGAGACGATCGCGTCGATGACGTGCCCATGCACATCGGTCAACCGCCGATCGATGCCGCTGTGGCGGAACGTCAGACGCGTGTGATCGATGCCCAAAAGATGCAAGATCGTCGCGTGCTGGTCGTAGCACATTGTGCGATTTTCGGCAGCCATGAACGAATATTCGTCGCTGGCGCCGTACGTGGCTCCGGCCTTGACGCCGCCGCCGGCGAGCCAACTGACGAAGGTATTGCCGTTATGGTCGCGGCCGGTGTTGCCCTGGCTGTAGGGCGTTCGCCCGAACTCGGTCGTCCAGTAGACGATCGTTTCATCGAGCATGCCGCGGCGTTTGAGGTCGGTGAGCAGGCCGGCGATCGGGAGATCGGAGCGCCTACACATCCGTTCGAAATCGGAGCCGGCGCGGACGTCGGAGTGATTGTCCCAGTTGCCCGCGGGGCCGTTGAAGCCGGACCCGACCCAGAGCTGGATGAAGCGAACCCCTCGCTCGACGAGGCGGCGGGCGATGAGGCAATTGCGGCCGATCGGTTCAGTAATCGGGTTGTCCAGGCCGTAAAGGCGGCGCGTCCGTTCGGTCTCGCCCGTCAGATCGAGCAGATCGGGGACGGCGAGTTGCATACGAGCCGCCATCTCGTAGGAAACGATGCGAGCTTCGAGACGGCTGTCGTCGGCGGCGGCGGATTGGTGGCGGCGATTGAGGGCGCCCAGCAAATCGAGACCGTCACGCGTCGCGGCCGGATCGGCAAAACGCGAACCCGCCGGGGCGAACAGATCGGGCACCGGGTTAGCGGCGGAGGGCCGGAGCATCGTCGCCTGGTGGGCGGCCGGCAGAAACCCGTTCGTCCATGCGACCTTTCCCGTCCACGGCAGACCGACCGGATCGGGTAAAGCGACATACTTGGGGAGAGTTTCGGTGAGGCTGCCGAGGCCGTAACTCACCCAGGCGCCGACGGAGGGGAACCCCTGGGCGACGAAGCCGCTCGTCTGCATCGTCTGGCCGGCGGAGTGCTCGCTCGTCGGTGCAAACATCGCCATCAGGAAGGCCATGTCGTCGACGCAGCGCGCGGTGTGCGGCAGAGCGTTGGTGACCCAGCGGCCGGTTTGGCCGTGTTGCGACCATCGCCACGGACTCTTGAGCAACGGCCCCGGACTGCCGGCAGTGCCGCCGGTGACGGTGAAATTGACGCGCTGTTCGTGGCGGCGAATGAGTTCGGGTTTGTAGTCGAACGTGTCGCACTGGCTGGCGCCGCCGAGCATGAAGAGTTGAATAACGGCCTTCGCCCGCGGCGCGGGAGCGGGGGTTTCGGAAGCGAGGAGCTTATCTTCGCCCAGCAGATGAGCGAGGCCCATGAGGCCGAAGCCGCCACCGGAGCGGGCGAGGAAATCGCGACGGGAGGCAAACATCGTCTGGTCCTTCTCTCAACAAAATTGCGGGCGCCCGGCTGTTTCATCGGCAAGCTGGGAAGCTTGCCGCCACGTCAAGGGATGAACAGAAACTCGTTCGCGTTCACCAGCACGCGGCAGGCATGCACCAGACCATGGCGGTCGATGAAACTTCGTACGAGGCCCAGTTCTTCGGCGCTCGGCCGGCGGGCGTAGAGCAACATATAAGCAAGTTCCACCTGGTCGGGAACGTCCTTCGCCTCGCGTTTCAATCGCTCCGCCAGGTGTTCGCACTGCCGGAGCACGAATTTATTGTTGAACAGCGACAGCGCCTGCAGCGGCGTGATCGTCGAATCGCGCCGCGGCGACGACAGCGACGGGTTGGCCGAATCGAATGCGTCGAGCAGCGGTTCGTTCACGTTGCGGAAGAGGAAGCGGTAGACCGCCCGGCGATTGCTGGCCGGGCTGTCGGGATCGAACGCATCGTAATCGATGCGCGGGGAAACTTCGGGGTTGGGGTCGCTGTATTGAAACTGCATGACCGACGGGCCGCCGACCGTGAGATCGAGTTTGCCCGAGGCCGCCAGCAGGGCGTCGCGCAGCTGCTCGGCATCGAGGCGGCGACGGTTCATGCGACCCAGCAGGGCGTTGTCGCCGTCGACCTTGGCGGCGGCAGCGTTGGCGACGGACGCCTGCCGGTAGGCGGCGCTGGTCACGATCAGGCGGTGTAAGCCCTTAATTGATCCGCCCGAATCGCGGAAGTCGGCGGCGAGCCAGTCGAGCAATTCCGGGTGCGACGGCAGCGAGCCCATGCGGCCGAAATCGTTGGGCGTATCGACGAGGCCGCGGTCGAAATGCCACGACCAAACGCGATTGACGATCGACCGCCAAGTAAGTGGATTTTTCGCGTCGGTAATCCAGCGGGCGAGCGCGGCCCGGCGCTGGCCTTCGTCCTTCGGATTCGGCAGATCGAAGACGGCCGGCAACGCCGCGATCGCTTCGAGGCCGCCGGGGACGACGGGCGCCAGTCGCTTCGTGACGTCACCGCGGCGGAGGATGTGGATTGGATCGGGCTCGGTCGGCGGACGATAGTTGCGCCGGGCGGGGAGATCCTTGCCGACGGCGAACACGAGTTTCCTCGCTGGCAGCGACGCCAGCTTGCGGTCGATCGATCCCGATGCGAGGGCCGCGATGATCGCCCTCCGGGCCTCGGGCGAACGATTGTCGTCTCGTTGCTTGATCGACTCCAACACATCGGGGCTGAGGATCGGACCGGCCGTGGGATCGACGCCGCTGACCGAGAGACGCAGGCGGCCGATGACATGATGGCCGCCGTGATGCTGCTCGATGCGAATTGTGAGCCGCGCCGCTCCCTTGGCGACGAACGGCTTGTCGAACACGAACACCGCCTGGTGCGACTGTCCTTCCTTCGGGTGAACGCCCCACGCCGTCGCGGGATTGCCGTCGATCGCCTTGGCGACGTCCCATGCATCCTGGTTGAAGTCGGCGACGGCCTTGCGAATTTTCAGGGGAATCTGTTTGTCGGGCTCTTCGGCAGAGGCGGCGAACACCTTGAATTCCGTCAGATGCAGGTTGCCGTTGTCGGGTTGCCGGCCGGGGCCGCGGAACGGGAGTGCATCGTCTGCGAGAACTTCGAGCCGAATCGCAGCGACCGGCATCGCCAGCGTTTCTCCGACAAATACGTAGGTATCCTTCTCCGCCGCCGGACCGTGCCAGCGCCAGGAGCCGTCGGGCAGCGCGGTCGCCCGCGGCAGGCCGGATTCCGCCTTGATGTCGCCGCGCAGCGCCTCCCATTTCGCTTCGGCGGCGACAACCGATCGTTCGAGAGCGTCGAGTTCTGGCTTAAGGGCGGCGAGCGCTTTGTCGTCCACGCCGGCGGCGACTTGTTTCTTGACGTCGAGCCAGTGACGCCTCTGGGCCGACGTTGCCGGGTCGTCGAACTCGCGATCGCCGCGGATGACGCCGGCGAAAACCGATTGCATCCGGTAATAGTCCTTCATGCTGAGCGGATCGAACTTGTGCTCGTGGCAACGGGCGCAGTGCAGCGTCACGCTGAGGAAGGTGGTGGCGACGTTGCCGATCATGTCGTCGCGGTCGAGATTCAGGGCGATCTTGTGGCACAGCGTGCCGGGCACCTGCTCGGCGAGGGCGCTCTGGTTGAACGGCCCCGTCGCGATGAACCCAAGGGCCGCGACCGACGCCTGGGCGTCGCCCGGCAGCACATCGGCGGCGAGTTGTTCCTGCACGAAGCGGGCGTACGATTTATCTTCGTTGAAGCTGCGGATGACGTAATCGCGATACGGCCAGGCGTTCATCCGCGGCCGGTCCATGCCGTAACCGTTCGATTCGCCGTAGTGGACAACGTCGAGCCACAGCCGGCCCATCCGCTCGCCGTAGCGCGGCGACGCCAGCAGACGATCGACGAGATTCTCGTACGCCTTCGCATCCGTGTCTCTGACGAAGGCGTCGACCTCCGCGGGCGTCGGCGGCAGACCGTGCAGGTCGAACGTCAACCGGCGGATGAGGGCGACCCGGTCGGACGGCGGCGACATGTGCAGCATCTTGTCCTTGAGCTTCGCCAGAACGAACGCATCGATCGGATGGGCCACCGGGACGCCGCGATCAACGACGACCGGCACGGCGGGCCGGACAATCGGCTGAAACGCCCAAGCCGCGGTCGACTTCGACGTGTCGAGCACGCGCGGATCGGGGGCGCCGCGCTTGACCCATTCGACGAGGAGGGCGATGTCGGCATCGGGCAGTTTCGCCTTGGGCGGCATCCGCAAGTCGGGGGTCGCATATTGAACGGCGGCGATGGCGAGGCCTTTCTCGGGTTGCCCCGGCACGATCGCGGGGCCAGTGTCGCCGCCCGCCTGCCAGCCGCTGCGCGAATCGAGCGTCAGGCCGCCGCGCATCTTGCCCGAAGCATGCGAATGGCACGCGAGGCAGTGTTGTTTCAGGATGGGGAGGATTTTGTCATTGAAAAACGCCATGTCGCCGTCTGCGGCCCATATCTGGCGGCCGTTCAGAATGACCAGTACGGCAATGCAAAACGCGCGGCGCATCGAGAGAGAGGCTCCCACCGAATTAACGGACGGCAGGTCGGACTTGGTCGCGATCCGTTGATCTCTGCAAAGTATTTCCCGGCGCCCAAAACAGGTCGCATCGGTCACATCCTATATCGTCCGATTATGAGTCGGAGCGGCGAGCAGTCAAGAAAATTTGCGGATTTGTTTTAGGCCCTTACGGAAGTCCCACACCACGAGCGGCCCGGAAGGGTGCGAATCGTTGCATTCCGAAATGGCTAAAAACATGAAAAGTTGGTTGCCCCTTGTCGAGATGGGAACGACGGGTCGGAAGGTCGCCAAAACATTGAGAAAACGGGGGCCGCATAGGTAGATAAGACGTGACCAACACGTCGTGGGACGATGGGACGGCGGTCAGCCGAGTTCGAATGTGGTGACGCCGAAGACGCTGGCGAGGTCGAAGGTGGGGCGGGGTCGCGGTACATTGCTGCCGGGGAACGCGAAACCGTCGGTTATGACATTGGCGAATGCGGTAAAGCTGGGCGACGGTGAAGTAGCCGGCCGCACGTCCGAGATTATTCGCCCCCGCGGAAGTCTCCGAAGGTGGCGC
>JBAXFO010000009.1:0-18423 GCA_037139885.1 Planctomycetota bacterium | reverse complement strand
GTGCCGGCCCGGCGCGCAAGCTCTTGCACGCACACGCGCCTCGCGACGACCGTCAAATAACTCGACAGGCTGCTCTTGCCGCGAAACTGCCGGAAGAAAGCGTAGTCGTTATCGATGACTTGCATGAGCACGCTGGCGGCGATGTCTTCCGCTTCCTGTGGGCGAATCGGGTAGCTGCGCAGATGGGCGGTGTGGTTGATGACGTGATACACCAAACCGAGATAACGATCGACGAACTCGCGCCAGGCCCCTGCTTCGCGATGAAGGCAGCGGCGCACCAATTCGCGATCTTGCGGCGTCAGCGGCACAAACGATCCCCTTCGAAACCCGGTCTCCGCTCCGGCAATCCCTGGCATTCTACCCAGCAGCGCCGACGGCCGAAAGACGAACGGAATGAAATACCGTCCCTCGCTGACCGCGCACCCGGCACAACCGACAGGATCCGTTCCAACCCCCGCATTTGCCGAGTTCAACCGCCAATCGCATGCATCGTTCGCCCCGGCTTCACAAACTTTGCCGAATTGATTTCATGCCCCTCCCATTTCGCCCAGACATTCGAGCGCACGGCTTCCGCGATCGTTTCCGCAGCCGCGCCGCCGCGGAGCATCGGCTTGAGATCGACTTCGTCGAGCGCGAAGAGGCAGTTCCGCAGTTTGCCCTCGGCCGTCAAACGCACGCGATTGCAGCTCCGGCAAAACGGCCGCGACACCGACGCAATGATGCCCACGCGACCGCCGCCGTCGAGGTACTGAAATTCGGAAGCCGGGTTCCGCGGATCGTAATCGTCGACCGGCGCCAGGGGGGCGACTTCCCGTTCCAGCGTCTCCAGAATCTCGTGGGCGAAATAGACTTTCTGTCGCTCCCAGGTCTCGGCGCCGATCGGCATGTATTCGATGAAACGCATTTCGAGGCCATGCTCGCGGGCATATCGAGCGAGCGGCGCCACCTCATGTTCGGTTTGGCCGCGAATGCTGACGGCGTTGATCTTGATCGGATTGAACCCCGCCTTCTTGGCCGCGGCGACGCCGGCCAGCACGCGGTCGAGGCCATCGCGGCGCGCCATCTCGCGAAAGCGGACCGGATCGAGAGCGTCGAGGCTGACATTGATGCGTCGCAGGCCAGCATCGAAAAGGGGTTGGGCGGCGTCGGCGAGCAAGATGCCGTTGGTCGTCATGCCGATATCGCGAATCCCCGGAATCTTCCCGATCATCGCCACCAGCCGGGAGAGTTCGCGGCGCAGCAGCGGCTCGCCCCCCGTGAGGCGAATTTTGTCGATGCCCAAAGGGGCGACGATCTCGACGAAACGCGTGATCTCTTCGAAGGTCAGGAGCTGACTCTTGTCGAGGAACGTCACCTCTTCGGGCATGCAATACGTGCAGCGCAAGTTGCAGCGATCGGTCACGCTGATGCGCAGATTGTTGTGCCGGCGGCCAAACGTATCGACGAGAGGCCCCATTAGGGGCAATGCTTGCATGGCTCAATTCCTTACTTCACGCCGTCTGCGGGGGCTCCAGGATGCACCCATTCCGTGCGGCCATCGACCCAGTTTTCCTTCTTCCAAATCGGCGCGAGCCGCTTCACCTGATCCATCGCATATTTGCACGCCTCGAACGCCTCCGCTCGATGGGGACAACTCACGGCGATCGCCACCGCAGTCGCCCCGATATCCAATCGGCCCAGACGATGCTCGATCGCGATCTCTCCCACGGGCCAACGCCCGCGCACATCCGCTTCGATCTCGGCCAGAATCTTCTCGGCCATTCCTGGGTAAGCTTCGTATTCCAGGGCCACCGTCACCGCATCGCCCGTGACATCGCGAACCGTGCCGAGAAACGTCACCACGGCCCCACAATGCGAACGCCGCACCGCACGCGTGAGTTCGCCATCGTCAATTTCGTCGCGCGTCAAGCGAATCATGGCATCCTCATTTTAACCGCCGCTGACGGGGGGCAACACCGCAACTCGCTCGACGCCGGTGAAAATCGCGTCGTCTTCCGCGTACACGTCATCCACCGCCACCGCGCAATGCGGCAACAACGCCCGCAATTGCGGAAACCGCTCGGCCAGCCGCGAGCGTAGAGCCGCGACGCTCTCCCCCGCGGCGACATCGATTTCGACCTCCGCGACGCCGGCGAGATCTCTTGCCCTGGCAAAGAAAAGGACGTTCATCGCAACACCAGTTCACGCATCGGTTCCTTGAGGCGAGCCGCCAGCTCCGGCATCAAGCCGTACGCCAGCGCCAAATACTGGGCGGGGTGCAGCGTGCGTTTGCCGGTCGTATCTTCCATTTGAATACGACAACTGCTGCACTCCGTCGTCCCCAGGGTCAATTGCGGAGCCATCAGTTCGTCGATCATCGGCTGCCCGGCCTGCTTCGACAGTTCGAAGTTCGCGCGTTTGAGCCCGAACGTCCCCGCCATGCCCGAGCAACTCTTGTCGATCGTCGTCACGCGCACGCCCGGAATCGCTTGCAAAAGTTCGGCGGTGACGCTCGTCGGCGTCAACGCTTTCAGATGGCACGGCACATGATGCCCCAGGTGCAGATCCAGCGGTTGGAAATCGGTGCGGAATTTTCCCTGGCGCCGCAATTCGCCGAGAAAAGCCGTGAACTCGACCGTACGATCGGCCACCAGGCGGGCGTCGAGATCGTCGATGAGATCGAGGTAATCGTGGCGCAGCATCAAGGCCGCACTCGGCTCAGGGCAGACGATCGGCATGCCCTCGCGGGCCAAATCCGCGAAGACGCGGAGATTGCGCCGCGCCTGTTCGCGAGCGGTTTCGACGTCGCCGCTCGCCAAAGCTTCGATGCCGCTGCTCCCCTGACCGGGCGGCACATAAACATCGAAACCTTGATGCCAGAGCACGAGCGCGGCCGCCTCGGCGATTTGCGGATCGAAGTAATTCGCGAAGAGATCGACGAACAACGCCACCCGCGGCCGCGACGGCGACGGCAGCCGCGTCCAGCCGCGCCGCTGGGCGACTTGCTGAAACGTCTTCCGCGTGAACGTCGGCAGACGCCGCTTCGGAGCCAGTCCGAAGAGCCGGCTCAAGAGCCAACGCGCGGTGCGGCTGCGCAACATCGCGTTCGAAAAGATCGGCGTCGAACTGCCGAGCTTGGCGAGATATTCGAGGTGCGTGAAGAACCAGTCGCCGCGCGTGAGTCCGTGCTGGGCGACATTCGCGGCCTTGGTTTCGAGCATCAATTTGGGAATGTTGACGTGAGCCGGGCACTCGCTCTTGCACATCTTGCAATTGACGCACAAATCCGCGACGGCACGCACTTCATCCGACGAAAACGCTTTCGGATCGCCGTCGCGCAAGAGTTGCCGCAACATGTTCGCCTTCGCTCGCGGCGCCGCCGCCTCGATATGATTGGCGCGAAAGATCGGGCACATGCGGAGTTGAGGCGACTCGGTTCGGCAATCGCCGCAACCGTTGCAGCGATTCACCTCGTCGATGACTTCGAGGGGCTGCCAACGAAGCTCCGTTTTGGGCAGCGGTTCTTGAGCGAATTTGCGGATCGGCCACGACGCCATCTGCGGGTCGGGATCGACGATCTTGCCCGGATTAAAGATGCCGCGCGGATCGAAGATCGCCTTCACCTGCCGAAAGAGCGGGTAGAGCGGGCCGACTTGCCGCGCCACCCACGCCGTCCGCGCCAGGCCGGTGCCGTGGCGCGAGCTAATGGTGCCGCCGAAGCCGAGGGCGGTGTCGTGGACCTCGGCGGTGAGGCGAATCAACTTCGAGACATCGCCGGGCTTCCGCAGATCCAGAAACGGCCGGGCCTGCACCTGCCCTGCCCCGGCGTCGACGAGGAAAGACGCCGTCGTTTCGTGATCGCGCAAGATCTCCTGCACGCGCTTCAAGTAAGGACCGAGTTTGGAGACCGGCACGGCCACGTCTTCGATGCCCAGCGCCGCCGGGGCTCCGCCGCGCATGCGATAAAGGCTCGGCAGCACGACATCGCGCAAACGGCCGAGCGCCTCGCGTTCCGCGGGAGTCGCTCCCGCATGACCGTAAAGCGCCAGACGGGCGGTGCGCGTCGCAGCTTCGATGATGGCGTCGGCCTGCCGCTTGGCTTCGTCCCGGGTGTCGGCTTCGAACTCGACGAGCAGCACATACTCCGCCGCCGGCGCCACCAGACGCGCCACCGCGGAAGCGTCGCTGCCGCGCGCCAGGCTCAGCAGCCGGCGATCGAGCAACTCGCACGACACGGGTTCCGCCGCCAACACATGAGGCAGCGCCGCCAACGCCCGCTCCAAATTCGCAAACGCCAAAAGAGCGATCGACACGCCCCCCGCTAGCGGAATCGTCGCCAGCGTCGCCTCGGTAAAGACACCGAGCGTCCCTTCCGAGCCGACGAGCAATTTCGCGACGTCGATCTCCCGCCCGTCGAGAATGCCGTGCAGATGATAACCGAGCCGATCGAACGGCGTCTTCGGCGGATTGTCCGCCAACAACCGCCGGCTCTCTTCGAGCAATACGCCGAGCACGCTGAGGGTATCGCTGAAGTGATTCGGAGCGACGTCCCCCGCCACGGGCCACGCGTGCCGCCCCGCCGCCGCGATGTCGCCGTTGTCGAGCACGATGCGGAGCGAACGCACGTAACGCCGCGTGTAGCCGTGCTTGAGAGCGCGCGGACCGGAGGAATTGTTCGCCACCATGCCGCCCAACGTGCAGACCGCCTCGCTCGCCGAATCGGGAGCGAAGCGCCGGCCCGTTTGCGCAAGGCGGTCGTTGAGGGCGCGCAACGTCACGCCCGGCTGCACCCGCACCCAGTCCGAACCGACTTCGACAATCTCGCGAAACGATTGACTGAGATCGACGATCAGCCCCGAACCGAGACATTCCCCCGCCACTCCCGTCCCCGCTCCGCGCGCGATCAGCGGCACCTGGTTCTCATGGCAATAGCGAACGAGCCCGGTCACATCCTCTTCATCGCGCGGCGCTACAACCCCGGTCGGCTCGATCTGAAAGATCCCCGCATCCGAGCTATAGAGGCCGCGCGCACGATCGTCGAAAAGCAGGCTCCCCTTGAAGAACCCCTTCAAATCGTCGCGAATTCGATTCCGCTGAAGTGGATCCACAATGGTATCTTACCGGCTTTGTCGGCGAATTTGGCGGAATGATGGGCGTCAACTTCCATGGGCCCGCCGACCCAACCTCATCCCACGCAAACGGCGAGCAAGTTTCCTTGCTCGCCGTTCTCATTGGCTTACGAACCGAACCCTACATCAATCATCGCGTCCGCCGACAAAGATGCGGAGGATGTTGAGGAGGTTGTAGTAATCGTCGGTCCAGAGATACTTGCCGTTGTGGGTCGAGGGAATCTGCCAGTACGATTCCGCGGGCCGGCCCGCTTTACGCATCGCTTCGCGGTAGCCTGTCGGTTCCTTGAGGTCCTTCAGGTTGTAGCGCTCGGTGACTTGCGGATTGGCGGGATCCTTGGGGGCCTTGCGGGCCACCATGACCCATTCCGACGTGAAGTGCCCCTTGTCGCGGGTCGAGTTGTTTTCGGAGCCGGGAGCCGAGTCGTGCCCACGCAGGGCGACAAGGTCGCATTTCTCGGCCACATCGGCGACGACGCGCGGCAGATCGACGAAGCGGTTGGAGGTATGCACGCACAGGATGCCGTCGGGCGTCAGGTGCTTGAAATACATCTTGAACGCTTCTTCGGTGAGGAGATGCGCCGGGATGGCGTCGGAGCTGAAGGCGTCGACGACCATCATGTGGTAGAAGTTCTCCGGCCCGCCGACGGGAAGCTTCGGCGCCGTAACCTGAGCTTCGTCGTAATTGCCGTAAGGAAGATTCATACGTTGGCGGGCGTCCCCCATGAGCACCTGAACATTGGCGCCGCGATCCTTGGCGTCTTGCAGGTAGGTGAAGTACGCCTTGCCGCGGCCCTTTTCGGGGAGCGACAGGCGGCGAATCTGGTCGTCGATCTCATAAAAGTGGACGTGCTGAAACGGCCGGCCGTACGACGCCATCGTGCCCGTTCCCAGGCCGATGGTCGCGAAGGGGGGTTCGGTCCAGACTTCGATCAGTTGGCCGAACGGGAGGATGCCGGTGCCCAGAGCCCCGAAGCTCCCCTGCGCGACCATACCGGCGGGCATGCGTGTGTCGGCCCAGAACGTGTTGTTGCTGCTGCCGTCCTTGAACCAGTTAAACTTCTCCATCACGATGCCGGCGGGGCCCTTGCGATGGTAGTAGGTCGTCGCCAGACGGCTGAAGTCGCGCGTCGGGTCGTCGGGGTTTTTCACGTAGTTCATGCCGTGATTGATGTGCCCGTGAATCAGCGTCGTAAACTTGTGGGCTTCCTTCTCTTTATTGGCGTTCTCGGTGACTTCGCCGCTCTGCTTGACGCGGATGACGCCGAAATAGCTGCGCGCCCGATAAAGGACGGAATCGCTTTCCTGCGAGAAGGTGTAAATCTCGTAGGCGAAAATGATGCCCGCCATGGCCAAGCCGAAACGCAGGCCGCGAGCGAAGAACGTTAGCGCCAGAATGAAGACCACGAAGTAGGCGATGATGAGCGTTTCCCGCGACGCGCTGCGGGCGCTGAACATGATGTTGACCATGAAGGCGATCACGAAAACGCCGAGACCGACGGCGATGTCGAGCCCATAGCTCAGGCCCTGGCCCGGTTCCGAACGCGCGATGCTGGGAGCCTTCGCCCCCTTGCCCTTCAGTTTCACATCGGGAGTTTTCTCGGCGAACCCGGAGAAGATGCTATCGAGCCAGTTGCCGTACGAGAGATTCGGACGGAGCAAGCAGGCGGCGATGATGGCGAGGTTGAATTCGAAGACGACCGGGAACAGCGGCGCGATGAGGGCGTTGAGCATTCCGCCGACCATGCCGCCGACCGACATCATCAGGTAAAAATCGGTAAGGTATTTCGTCGAGGGGCGATCTTTCGCCAGTTCGCCGTGGCAGACCATCGTCGTCAGCGTGAAGCCGATGATGTTGAAAACGATCGCCGGCCAAACCGTGTCCAAATGGACCATGTCGAACAGCACCATCAGCGCGACGCCGATCGGTTGCATCAGCACCATGACCGTGTGCGGCGCTTCGACCCAAACCATCGGCCAACGGGCGAAGACGAGGATGAACGAGGCGAGGTAAATCGCCAGCGGAATGAGCCAGAAGAGCGGAATGGGCGACAGATCGGTGGTGATGTGCGAGGTGACGCCGAGCATCAGGCTCGACGGCACGGCCGCCAACGCCACCCAGCGGAGCCGCCGCCAAATATCGACGTTTTCCACTTGCACGTTCGAGGGCGTATCGAGAGCGAGGGACGGCTTCGGCGCATTGGGTTTGTTCTGAATGGCGCCGGCGAGCACTTCGCCGCTGACGGGCATCGTCGAAATTTCCGGCCGTTCGTTCTCGATCTTCGAAGCCCCGGCTTCACCCGTTTGCTTCCAAACCATGGCCACCGCGGCGAAGACGAGAGCCGCGAGCAGGGCATACGACCCCATCCAGATGATCGCCTGCGTGTTCAAATAGCTGAACGGTTCGATGGCGACCGGGTAGACGAGCAGAGACAGCATGCTCCCGAAGTTGCTGGCCCCGTAAAGGAAGTAGGGATCTTTCGCGGCTTCATGGCCCGTAAAGCCGAACCATTTCTGAAGCAGCGGAGCCGTCGTCGAGACGACGAAGAACGGGATGCCGACCACGGTCGCGAGCAGGAAGAGCGTCGCGAAGATGGGGTTCGAGCCCAGCGGCGGCGTCCAGTCGCGGATGAACCAGAAGGGCCGCACCATGAAGATCACGAAGGGCAGCAAAATGACGACGCTATGCAGGATGACCTGGGCGCGCGGCTTGAGCTTCGTGCTGACGAAGTGGGTATAGCCATAGCCCAGGAGGAGCACCATTTGAAAGAACACCATACAGGTGTTCCAGACCTGGGGCGTGCCGCCGAGTTTGGGCAGCACGAATTTGCCGATGAGCGGCTGCACGAGAAAGAGAATGAACGCGCTCACGAAGAGCGTGATGCCGAAATGAATAAGGGCCAAGGGGAGTTCCTCCGGTGGAGATTCTTCGAAGCGGTGCGAGACAAGCGGCCTGCTTGCCCATCGAGGCTGTTGATACGAGAGCCGCGGACAAGGCGTTCGTTCCGGTCAACGAGAACTTTGACCGAAACGAACGCCGGGCCGCGAACGATTAACGCATGATCGACACGATGTTCTGATAGTTGTCGGTCCACACCGGGCGGTTCGGGGCGGGGTTCTTGTACCAGTTGATGATGCTGGTTTTCATGTTTGCCGGATAGCCGCGGATGGCGGTCTTGAGCTTGTCCTTATCGAGCACGCCCTTGCGAGCGAGCATGATGTATTCGGAGCTGAAGTGCCCCAGCGAATTGACGCGATCGTCCTTGCGGCCGCCGCCGCCGTCCTTGCCGCCCGGGTCATGGCCGACGATCCAGTCGAGGTTCAGCTTCTGGGCAATGTCGGAAACCGGTTCGATCAAGGCCAGATGGCGGTTCGACGTGTGCACCGAAAGCACGCCGTCGGGCGTCAATTTTTGCATGTAAAGCTTGATCGCTTCTTCCGTGATCAAGTGGACGGGGATCGCGTCGGAGCTGAACGCGTCGAGCTCGATGACGCTGTAGTAGTTGTCGCGCATCGCCGTCGGACCCGAAAGGCCCTTGGCGACGCGTTCGGCTTCGCGTTCTTTTTCGTTTTCGAGCGACAGACGAGCGTCGCCCATGATGATTTCGACGTTGGCGCCGCGATCGCCTGCATCGCGGACATAACGGAAGAACGGATCGTCCTTCGGATTGATCGGCCGCGACATGTCGCGGATGAGATTGTCGATTTCATAATAGGCCACATGCTGGAACGGCCGTCCGTAGGACGCCATCGTTCCCGTGCCCAGGCCGACCGTCGCGAACGGCGGTTCAGACCAGACGTTGGTCAGCATTTCGAGCGGCAGCACGGTTAATCCCAGCCCAGTAGCCGCGAGCCCCACCATCGACGCCGGCATGCGATTGTCGGCGTAATAGGTGTTCTGCTTGCCCGGGAACCAGTTGTAGCGTTCCATGACCACGCCGATGGGGCCGAACCGATGGTAGTAAGTGGTCGCCAAGCGGGCGAGTTCGTCGATCTGATAGTTACGGCCGTGATACGTGCTGCCGTGCATCAGATAATGATACGGCGGGATGAACATATCTTTGGGAATGTCGTCCGCTTCGACGAACAGGGCCTGGCCCGTGCGCGGATCGCGGGCGAAGTCGTCGGGACGAGGATCGTCCTTGTCGTTGCGGAACACTTTGAGCACGCCGAAGTAGCTACGGCCGGCGAAGAGCAGGTTCTTGTCGCGATCCGTGACGAAGTAACCGAAGAAGAGCAAACCGGCGATGCCGATCGCGTAACGCAGCGAACGAGCCGAACACAAGATGCACAGCAAGATCGGCAGACCATACGCCCCGATCTGATAAACCTGCGGCCACCGCCGCCAGCTCTCTTCGCTGCCGCCGAGGAAGGTGAAGATGTTGATGATGTATCGGCCCATATCGGCGCGATGGGTGGTGGTGTACCAGGCGACGATCGCGATCAGAATGCCGACGACGATATCCCAAAAGTACACGAACAAGAACGGCTGGCCTTCCGGCTTGCGGCCGAAGGTCCTGGCCGCGTTGTCGCTGGCTTCGCTGAACGACTTATCCAGATCGGGCATGGCTTCGAGGATCTTGCCGTCGGTGAAGCCGCGATCCATCAAGTTCGGGTGCAGGAAGCAGGCGAGAATGATCGCGAGCGGATATTCCCAGATGCCGTTGAAGATGACGGGGGCGATCATGGCGTTGAAGAGACCGCCGAGCATGCCGCCAAACGACATCAAGAGGAAGAACAACGTCAAGTTGCGTGCGGTGGGGCGATCTTTCGCAAGCTCGCCGTGCATGGCGAGCGTGATGATGAAGATCGATAAGAAGGAGACGACCACATGCAAACCGGTCGGTGCGAAGTTGCGATAAAAGAGCACCCAGCAGAACGAAGGCACGGCGATGAGGGGCATCAAGAACAAGACGAACGTGTGCGGCTCTTTGGTCCATTCCATGGGCCATTTGGCGAACACAAGAATGAACGTGAGCAGATAAAGGGCCAGCGGCACCGCCCAGACGAGCGGGAACGGCGACAGATCGGTCGAGATATAACTGGTGACGCCGAGCATGAGGCTTGACGGCACCGCCGCCAGCAACGCCCAGCGAACGCAACGCAGCACGGTCATGGGAGCGGTCTGCGGATCGTACGAACCGATCCGCCGTGAGACGCTCGGCGATGTCGTGGCGCTGGTTGCAGGAACGCCCTTGAGCCCCTTCTTCTTGCCGATCGCTTTGCTGGGTTGAATCGCCGTGCTCGCGGGAGCGGACGGCGCGACGATGGCTTCCGCCGCGGGCGCCGCCGGAGCCGGCCTGGCGCCCGATTCGGCCGGCAGATGCTCGGTCTGCTTCCAGACGAGGGCGGCAGAACCGAAGAAGAGAATCATCAGGCCGATGTAACAAACGAACCAGATCCACGTCTGCGTCGGCACCGTGAACCACGGCTCGACGAAAAAGGGATACGCCGCCAGCGAAAGCATGCTGCCGAAGTTGCTGGCGCCGTAAAGGAAGTAGGGGTCGTTCGCGGCCGGGTCGCCCGAGTGCGAGAACCACTTTTGCAAGAGCGGAGCGCTCGTCGACACCACAAAGAAGGGCACGCCGACGACGGTGAGCAGCAACAAAAGCGTTGCGAAGATGGGGTTCGAGCCGGAGGGCGGTCGCCATGCGGTCACGTCGAACGGCCGGCCCATCGCCAGCATGACGATGAGGGGCAAAAAGAGGAGGGCGCCGTGGATGAGCATCTGTTTCCGCGGCCGCAGGAACGTGGTGGTCGCGTGGGTGTAAAAGTACCCCGCCAGCAGCACGGTCTGGAAGAACAGCATGCAGGTGTTCCAGACTTGCGGCGTTCCGCCCAGCTTCGGCAAGATCATTTTGCCGATCATGGGCTGAACGAGGAACAGGAGAAACGCGCTGACGAACAGCGTGATCGCAAAAACGATGAGCGCCAAGGACCACCTCCGAAAAATCTCGTTGAGCCTCGCCGATCGGGGCGAGAGCCTCCATGAGAAAACGTAATTGTACAAATCGAAGTCGAACCCGTTCAGAGTCGATACGGCGTTTCTCGCGACTCGGCGTTTTCGGCCGCTCCGTTGGCCGATGGAATCCGCGCGCGTCAGCGGCCGATGCGAAGAACTCCTAATAGGTTCGAATACTTGTCGGTCCACGGCGGTCCGCCGTGGTTTTCAGGAACTTTCCAGGGCTGCCATTCCATGTTCGGCGTACCTTGTCGGCGATATTCGGCGGCCATGCTGCCCATGAAGCTTTTCCAATTTTCGACGTCGAGGCGTTTGTCGAGAGCGGGCCCGCCGTTAAATGTCGTGTTGAGCTTGGCGATGGTTTCCGGTTTGCGGCGCAGCATGACGAAATCGGTGCCGTATTTTTCGGGAACGGCTTCGCGGTACCAGTCGCTGAGGCTCAACGCCTCGAGTCCCAAATGATCGGCGCTGTCCTTGAGAACGCCCGCGATGTCGACGTAACGGTTCGTCGCATTGAAGACGAGCACGCCGCCCGGAGCCAACTTCTGAAGATAAATCTCGATCGCATCGGTGGTGAGCAGATGCACCGGGATGGCGTCGGACGAAAAGGCGTCGAGGCAGATGACGTGATACCAGCGCTCGGGCGCCTTGGCGATTTTGAGGCGGCCGTCGCCGAGGATCACCTTGAGATTGGCCCCCCGCTTTTCGGCGTCTTGCAAATAGGTGAAAGGCGGGGCCTCTCCCTGCGAAAGCTTGAGCACGAGCGGATCGATCTCGTACATATCGACGCGTTGATACGGTTTTGCGAAAGCCGCCAACGTGCCCGTGCCGAGGCCGACCACGGCGAACGGCGGTTCGCTGTGCATCGTCACCAAGGCGGAAAGAGGATCGCCGCCGAGGCCGACGAGCGACGTCGGGAAACGCCAGCTGGGAAGCGTGAAACTGTGGTACGGATTGGGGACGGTGTTGAACTCGTCGAGCGTCGGCGGCAGCGGCGTGTTGGGCCAGGACATCTTCATGAACACCTGGCCGATGCCCGTCAAAGGGTGAAAGTAGGCGCAGGGAATGTGATGCAGAGCGGGATCGACGTGTTGTCGGCCATGATCGATGCCGCCGTGAATCAGGGTGTTGTATTTCTGCCGCGTTTCGCCATCGACTCCTTGCCGAACCTTGACGAGCCCGAAGAAGCCGCGATCTTGAAAGACGTAGTTGTACGTCTTGCGATCTTCATACGCGAAGACCGCCCAGACAATGGCCAGCGCCAGGCCGAAGCGCAAGGGCCGCATCGCCAGGGCGAGCACGCAAACGATGGGGACGGCGGTCATGACGTTCATCGCGCTGGCGCTGAACTTGGCTCCAAAATGGATGCACGCGTAAGCCAGCCCGCCCAGGCCGACGGGGAGCAGGAAATCGAGGATGTGGCCGAGCAACGTCGGCTCCCCTTTTTTGCTGTCGCCGGGGAAGAGCGTGGTTTCGGTCGTCAAGTTCGGCCGCAAGAAACAGGAAAGCACCATGGCGACGGGATATTCGAGCACGCCGATCCAGAAGATCATGGGGGCCACGAACGCATTGAAGAGCCCGCCGAGCACGCCGCCGACGGACATGCACAGGTAAAACTCGGTCAGATGCTCGGCATCGGGGCGATCGGCCGCGAGTTCGCCGTGGCACATCAGCGTCACGAAGAAGAACGAGACGACATGAAGCGAAAACTCCAGCCACGTCGGCATGGCGATATGCGAGACCAGTTTCAGCACGAGGAACAGCAGAAAGCAAGGTTGGAAGTAGAGCACGAAATCATGAGGCCCGCCCGTGCCGCTGACGACCCAGAAGACGAAGAACAGAAAGAAGGCGAAGAAGTAAAGCACGTGCGGCAAGCCGAATTCGAGCGGGTCGTGATAGCCCGCCACGAAATAATGCATGAAGATGCCGGCGAGAATGAGCAAGCCCGCGGCTCCGAGAATCAAGACGCCCATCTGCTTTTGCGCGGGCGTCGCCGGGCCGACAGGCGATTCCGTCCATGGCACCGGCCAACGCGAAAAGACCAAGATAAACGTCATCAGATAAAGAGCGAGCGGCAGCACCCAGAAGAACGGAATGGCGGCGATGTCGGTCGTCATGTACGTCGTGCAGCCGAGCATCAAGCTCGACGGCACCGCAGCCAAGGCGATCCAGCGCAGCCGTCGCGGCCAGCCGATGGCCTCGGAACGCGGCGATGTTTCCATCTTCGGGGAGAGCATGCGTGGGCGTTGCACGCGTGCGGCCGGGATCACCGAGGTCTCGCCGGAAACGACGGGCTGCGTCGGCAACGGCGGCGTCGCGAGCTGCAGCGGCGGGGCCGTCTTCGACCAAACGACAGCGATACAGCCTAAAACCATCAGCACGAAAAAACCATAAGCCCACGTCCAGATCCACGTTTGCGGCTCGAGCGAAAAGTTCGGCTCCAGCGCCAGCGGATAGAGAATCAACGCCAACATACTGCCGAGATTGCTGGCTCCGTAAAGGAAGTACGGATCGCCCGACGACGGATGTCCCGTAAACGCAAACCACTTTTGCAAGAGCGGCGCACTCGTCGACACCACAAAGAACGGCACCCCCACCACGATCGCCAGAATGCCCAAAACGGAAAAGATCGGGTTCGAATCGTCCGGCGGCGTCCATTCGCCGAGGGAAAACGGCAGCACAGTAAACGGCATCAAAAGGAGCAACGCTTGCACAATGAGCTGCGCTCGTTTCGGAAGGCGCGTGCTGACGAAGTGCGTGTAACCGTAGCCCAGCAGCAACACGGCCTGGAAGAACACCATGCACGTGTTCCACACCGCCGGCGTGCCGCCCAAACGCGGCAAGACCATCTTGCCGATCATCGGCTGCACGAAAAACAACAGCGTCGCGCTGGTGAAGAGCGTCAATGCGAAATAGATGAGCACGAACAACGCACCACCTCCCCACGTTCTTCAACAGGACATCACGTCTGGCAAATCTTATCGAAAAAAACGATTTCTCTGGAAAAGATGGCGAGATGAGGGCGGGTTTTCCGTTTTACGTCTCCGGAAACAAGCCCGCTCCAAGACAGTCTCCCGCAATCTGTCGTAGGCCACCCAAGCCGACCTCTTGGAGGTCGTGTGACGTGAACGAGGCAAATCCGTCGACCCCCAAGAGGTCGGCTTGGGTAACACACGCCCTGTCGAGAGATACAAACCTGGATCGCCACCGGGCTTTTTCAGAAAGAGCACACGCCAGACCAATTGCTCTTGACTTTAAAACGACCGTATTATACGATGGTATTAATCTTAGTTTGAAGCGTCTGTTTCGGAGCTTCGATCCATGAACTCTCCCGACGATACCCGCAGCCGCCTTCTCGAATCCGCAGGGCAAGTCTTTGCGGATAAAGGGTTTGAGACGGCGACCGTACGTGAAATCTGCCGTGGGGCCGAGGTGCATAACATCGCGGCCATCAACTACTACTTCGGCGACAAGGAAAATCTGTACCAGCAAGCTGTCCGCGTCGCCTTCAAGGGATCGGTTGAGCCGATGGAGGTGCCGCAATGGCCGGAGGGAACGTCGCCCGCCGTTAAGTTGCGGCAGTTCATTCGCGGTTTCGCCACGGAGTTGATCGGCGATCAACGCAAACCTTGGCATTTTCAACTGATGTCGCGGGAGCTCGCCCAGCCGACTTCCGGGTGCGTGGCGTTCGTCCGCGATTTCGCTCGGCCGCATTTTGAGGCGCTGAAGAGCATTCTTCGCGAAGCGTTGCCCGAGGACGTGTCCGGGGAACGCGTGAATCTGACGGCGCTGAGCATTATCGGGCAGGTGATTCACCATCGCTGCGCCCGCACGATCATCGTGCAGATGGTGGGGGACGAGGAAGCGCGCGGTTACACGGCCGAGCGTCTTGCGGAGCATATCGCCGACTTCAGTTTGGCGGCGGTGGGGTTGGCGGGCGCAAACGAATCGGCGAAGCGTCGCTAAACGGAATGCGTTGGTTCCACGATCTTCGGTAGGGAGTCGTCCATGACCTGGGTCGCCCTCAAAATGCTGACCGGAGACCGAAACAAGTTTTTCGGCATCGTCTTCGGCGTGATGTTCGCCTCGCTGCTGATCTCGCATCAGTTGTCGATTTTCGTCGGCATCATGGACCGGACGCGTAGCCAAATTAAAGATGTGCTCGAAGCCGACCTTTGGGTGATGGACCCGAAGGTGCGTTACATCGACGAAGTCGAACCCCGGCCCGAGATGGATCTGCACCGCGTACGCGGCGTCGAAGGCGTCAGTTGGGCGGTGCGGTTTTACAAGGGCATGGTCCGGGCCCGGCTCGATGACGGCAATTTCCGCCAGGTCGTTTTGCTGGGCATCGACGATGCGTCGTTCGTCGGGGCGCCGCGGGAAATGGTGCAAGGTTCGCTCGCCGATCTGCGGCGACCCGATGCGTTCATTATCGACGAAGCGGGCTACTCGTACCTCTGGCCGGGGCAGCCGATCGAGTTGGGCAAGGTGGTCGAGATGAACGATCACCGGGCGATTTTGGTGGGCGTCTGCAAGGCGTCGCCGCCGTTTCAAACCTTGCCGATCGTCTTCTCGCGCTATTCGCAGGCGATTCGTTTCGCGCCTCCCGAGCGGAACACGATGTCGTTCGTTTTGGTCAAAGGCAAGCCGGGCGTCGATCTCGGCGAATTGTCCGAACGCATCAGCGCCCAAACGAGTCTGGCGGCCTACACCCAAGATGCGTTTAGCCGCAAGACGATCGACTTCTTCATCAAATACACCGGCATTCCCGTTAATTTCGGCATCACGGTCGCCCTGGGGTTCATCGTCGGCATCGCCATCGCAGGGCAGACGTTTTACCTGTTCACCGTCGAAAACCTGCGCCAGTTCGGCGCTCTCAAAGCGATGGGCGTCAGCAACGGCCGGCTCGTCGCCATGATTCTCGTCCAGGGCTTCGTCGTGGGGATTTTGGGTTACGGCATCGGCATGGGGCTGTGTGCGGCGTTCTTCGAGTCGACCAAACATCAGCTTCACCTCGCGGGCTTTTGTCTGCGCTGGCAGATCATGGTAGTGACGGCGATTTCGGTGCTGGTCATCGTCGGGCTGTCGAGTCTGTTGAGCGTTCGCAAGGTTCTGGTTCTGGAGCCGGCGATCGTGTTTCGGGGTTGAGAGGATTTCGCCATGAACGAAACGGCTGCGGTGAGTTGTCGGGGCGTGTCGAAGTTTTTCGGCGACGGCGAAGCGCGCGTCACGGCTCTGGATCGCGTCGATCTCGATGTCCTCGCGGGCGAATTGACGCTGCTCGTCGGGCCCAGCGGTTGCGGCAAGACGACGCTGATCTCGATCGTCGCCGGCTTGCTCGATCCCAGGGAAGGGCATGTCTCTCTCTTCCGCACGAATCAAAACGCTCTGACTTCCAGCCAGCGCACGCGCTTTCGCCGCGACAACATCGGCTTCGTGTTCCAGCAATACAACCTGCTCCCCGCCCTCACCGCCGCCGAAAACGCCGCCGTGCCCTTGCTCATCGCCGGCAAGCCGCGCGCCCAGTCCGTGGCGAAGGCGAACGATCTTTTGCAAACGCTCGGCCTGGGGAAGCGCGCCCAGGCGTTGCCGGCGCAGCTTTCGGGGGGACAGCAACAACGCGTCGCCATCGCCCGGGCGCTCATTCACGAGCCGCGGTTGCTCGTGTGCGATGAACCGACGGCCGCTCTCGACGCCCATTCCGGGCAGATGACCATGGAACTGCTGCGCGAAGTCGCGGTGCAGCCGGGCCGGGCGGTGATCGTGGTGACGCATGATAATCGCGTTTTCCATTTCGGGGACCGCATCGCCACCATGAACGATGGCCGGGTGATTGGGGTCGAAACGCCGACCGCCGTGACGAGTCATTGAATCTTGAGAAAGTCCACTCAGGGGAGTTTCGCCATGTTTCGCCAATACTTGATGCCCGTTCTCGCGGTGTTCGGCATCGGCTTCGCCATGATGCACGCGGTGACGGCTCAGCAGGAAAAGCCCGTACCGCCGCCGCCGGTGGAGCCCGCCCGCAGTCCCTTCGGCAAGACCATCGCCGGCACCGGCCTGGTCGAACCGACGACGGAGAACATCAGCATCGGCACGCCCGTGCCGGGAGTGGTGTTGGAGGTTGCCGTCAAAGTCGGCCAAACGGTGAAGGCGGGCCAACCTCTCTTTCGTCTCGACGATCGCCAGTGGAAAGCGGACCGCCAATGGCGCAAGGCGACCCTCGCCTCGGCCCAGTCCAAACTCGCGCGCCTCGAAAGCATGCCGCGGCCCGAAGAGATTCCGCCGCTCGAAGCGAAGGTCCGCGAAGCCCAGGTCAATGTCACGTTCGAAAAGAACGTCGTCAACCGCACTCGCAACCTCGTCAATCAAAAGGCCCTCGCTGATGAAGAACTCGATCGCCGCGAGCAAGCGTACCGGATGTCGGAAGAACAGCTCGCCAAAGTTCGCGGCGACCTGGAGCTCTTGAAAGCCGGGGCCTGGGAGCCGGAACGGGCGGTGGCCCGCGCCGAAGTCGCCCAGGCCCAGGCCGCCCTCGTGCAGACGGAAACCGAAATCGAACGCCTCTTCGTGCGGGCGCCCGTGGACGGCGAAGTATTGCAGGTGAACGTCCGCCCCGGCGAATACGCAGGCACGCCGGCGTCGAAAGCGTTGATCGTGCTCGGCGACGTCGTCCATTTGCATTTGCGGGTCGATGTCGACGAACACGACATCTTCCGTTTCGACCCCACCGCACCCGCCTTCGCTCATGTGCGCGGGAACGTGCAGCAAAAGTATCCGTTGACGTTCGTTCGCGTGGAGCCGTATGTGGTGCCGAAGAAGTCGCTGACGGGAGATGCGTCGGAACGGGTCGATTCGCGGGTGTTGCAAGTGATCTACGCGGTGAGCGTCAGCGAGAGCGTGAGCCGGTTGTATGTCGGGCAGCAGATGGATGTGTTCATCGAAGCGAAGGCGCGGTAAAGGGGTTAGCCGCGACGCGGTCGCGGCTAACCCATGCGCTTACTTCGCCCATGGATTCGGCCATTCCTTCGGCATCACCAAACGCTCGATGCGCCTTTCGTTGCGGACGAAGATGATCGACGCCGGCACGCCCACGGGTAAACTCGTCAGCAGCTTGTGCAGATCATCCACGCTCGTCACGGGCTGTTCGCCGAGCGAGAGGATCAAGTCCCCTTCATCGAGCCCGGCTTCCGCGGCCGGGCTGAAATCTTCGACGGCTTGAATCTCGACTCCCGTCTTTTGCGTCAACGCGAACTCGCGGGCCAGTCGGCTCGGCAGCGGGGCCGACTGCGCGTGCAGCCCCAGATAACCGCGAATGACGCGGCCATATTTGAGCAGTTGCGGGAGAATGTGCTT
>JBAXFO010000008.1:0-19838 GCA_037139885.1 Planctomycetota bacterium | reverse complement strand
ACGTCTCGAAAAAGCCCTGACTCTTCCCGGCATGGAATATCTGAAACGGCGCACGCCGAGTCCCCTGGAAACGACCGCCATCAAGGCCGCCATCGGCAAGCTGGGGGACGCCGATTTTCGCGAGCGCGAGAAGGCGACGACGCAATTGTGCATGGCGGGCGAACCGGCGATTCCGTTTTTGCGATCGTTCGAAAACGCCGACGACGCCGAGGTGCGCCTGCGTGCCCGGCGCTGCCTCAACGAGATCGATCGCCGGCAGATTCCCGATGGGACGCTGGCGGCGATTCGCGTGATCGCCTGGAACGCGTCGCCCGTCAATAGCGATGCCGCCCTTCGCCAATTGCTCGACTATGCTCCGTTCGTCGAGAGCAAGGATGTGGAAGATGTTTTGCTCTCGGCGGTCGCGTATCTGTGCATCCGCACGGGGGGCGTGCCGGCCTTGGTCGACGAAGCCCAAAAGAGCGACGTGCCGTCCCGGCGCGCTCTCGCCGTCTGGGTTCGCGGCAAGATCGACGAGTATGCCGCCAAGACGTGTCCAGGGTGCGACGATGCGCATCCGAGCGTTCGCCTGCGTGCGGCTCAGGGGCTCGTGCTGAACGAATCGCGCGACGGCGTCGACCGCTTGATTCGGCTGATTCCGACGATCGAGCCGCGCTACCATGCCGACATTGAAAATGTGCTCCTTCCCCTGGCGGGCGACAGCGCTCCGAATCTACGGTTGGCGAACGCCTCGGCGGCTCAGCTGGTCAAAGTGCGCGACGCGTGGTTGACGTGGTACGCCAAGCACGGCGCCACGACCGACATCTCGAATTTGCGCCGCGAGCAACCGTTCGAAGGCATCGTCACGATCTGCGAGAACGAAGTCGGCGTCGCGAAGGCGGGGGGCGGTTCGCGAGTCTGGCAGCGCGGCCGCGACGGCAAGGAACGCTGGTCGATCGGCAATTTCCAGGGAGCCACATGCTGCGATGTGCTGCGCAACGGCAACGTCCTGGTGGGCGAGCCGCGAACTCGGCGCATCGTCGAACGCGATCCCAAGGGGGCGGATGTCTGGCAGTTTCCGATCAACGGCCAGCCGATCAAGGTGCAGCGTTTGGCCAACGGCAATACGTTCGTCGCGACGAACAATCAGTTCTTCGAGGTCACGCCGGACAAGAACACCGTCAACTCGCACACGCTTCCGCCGGGAACGTTTATGTACAGCGTCGACCGTACGTCCGATGGCCGCATCGTGTGCATGACGTCGCGCGGGGCGATCATCGAGTACGACGTCAAGACGGGGGCGGAGCTCCGCTCGATCCCCTTCCAGGCCGCGACGACGGGGATGACCTCCGTGCATGCGTACGCCAAAGACCGCTATCTCGTCGCCATCCCGAATCAAAATAACGGGGTGGTGGTGGAGATCGACGGCACGGGGAAAGAGCTCTGGCAGGCGAACTTCAAAGGGGCGTTCCGCGCGATCAAACTGCCGTCGGGGAATGTCGTCGTCGCCAGTTATTCCGATCGAAAATTCGCCGAGCTCGACCGCGATGGGCGAATCGTTTGGGAGTCGGCATGCGCGGGGCAGCCGACCGGTTTGGCGGCTCGCTGATGGGTTAGCCATTAGACCGGAAGATCCCGGCACTGGTCGTGGAGTTTGACCAGCGCCGACTGCCACCAGCGGCGGACGGTGCGGGCGTTGACTTGAAAGAGTTCGGCGACCTGCTGCTGTTTCCAATCGTGGTAGAAAATCAAGCTCACCACTTCACGTTCCTCGGCCGGCAGCGTTTCCACGGCTGTGTGAAACGTCGTCCAAAATTCCAAATCGTGGTCGCGTTCGCGATCGGCGCCGACGGCCGCATCGACGCCGCTTTCGAGGTTCGCCGCATCGCCCATGGGGCCGAAATGATGGCGGGCCAGATCGATCAATTCGCGGCGAATTTGCACGGCGGCGAGGTTGAAGAAATCGCGCGTCGTTTTGGGTTGCAGCGACTCGAGGGCGCGCAGCAGCCGAATGATAGCGTTCTGCATCACGTCGCCGGTCTCGGTCCAACGCCGCACGTGCGGATAACGCTTGAGCATCTTGCGCGCGAGTTTTTCGAGCCGGGCGCTGACGCCGCGGAGCAGTTCGTCGCGCGCGGTTTTGTCGCCGGCGCGCATGCGCTCGAGCTTGAGTTGCAACTCCGCCGAAAAATGGGACGGTTGATCCATGAGCGTACGCGCTCGCCGCGGGACCTCGTCAATCGTGCGCTGGGGTATGCATCGTAGCCAAGGGGAGGGACGAGCGAAAGCGGAATAAGCGAGCGTTCCGATTTCGTAGATTTTGAGTCACCGCGCCTCCGGATCCTTCGCGGCATCCGCCTGGCGATAGAGACCGGTCGGGATCAAAATTTCTGGGGGCGTCTTTTCGCCGGCCAAGTACTTTTGCACGCTCGCGAACGTCGTGCGGGCGATCTTGTCGGGATACTGGATCGGATCGGCGTAGATCGTGCCTTTGCGGATGGCCTTCTTGCCTTCGGGCTGGCCGTCGAAGCCAATCACTTTCACCTGATCCGCCTTTTTCGCCAGATCGAGGGCGGAACAGGCGCCGAGCGCGGAAGGGTCGTTGATGGCGAAGAGGCCGGCGAGATCGGGATGGCCGGCGACGAGCGTCTGGGCGACGTTGAAGCCGCTCTCGCGATTGCCTCCGCAAGGCAGCTCAGCGACGATGACGATGGCGCTTTTGTCGTTCTTCTTGTTGTGCTCAGCAATCGTCTCTTTGAAACCTTTCACGCGCTGAATGCACGACTCAGCTTCTTGAAAGTCGAGGATGGCGACTTTGCCGCCGCGCGGGAGCGCTTCGATCATGGCCACGGCGGCTTCCTTGCCGCCGGAATAATTGTCGGTCGCGATGTGCGTCACCACTTTGGCCGTCGGATCGAGGCACGCGAGGTCGGCGGTGAACACGGGAACGCCCGCCGCGTTCGCTTCGCGGATCGCCGCCCCCACGGCCCGACTATCGCACGGGCAGAGCACGATCGCCTGCACCTTTTGCACGAGAAAATCTTTGATCTGATTGTTCTGTTTGGCGGCATCGTTGTCGCCGCTGACGACGATGACCTTGTAGCCCGCCTTTTCGCCCTCGGCCTTGAAGGTGTCGGCGATCGTGTTGAAGAACGGATTCTGAGCCGTCTGAATTGAGATCGCCAGCGTTCCCTTGCCGGCCTTTTGCGGCGGCGCGGAATTGCAACCGGCGAGCAGCACGAGCGCAACGAGCGACGAAAAACGAAGCATGGGAGAGGACTCCGTTATGAGAACGCACGAAACCGGAACGACTTATTGACCGAGAGCTTCTTTCGCTCCATCCAGGATCGCCTGCGTCGATGTCGTGCCGACGCGGCTGACGCCGATATCGCGAACGACCGGCAGCCGTTCGAAGGTACGCACGCCCCCGGCCGCCTTCACGCGAACGTGGGCGGGGGAGTATTTCCGCATGAGCCGCAGATCGTCGTCGACGGCTCCGGTCGCGCCGTAGCCGGTGGATGTCTTCACGAAGTCGGCGTTGACATCGCCGCAGATTTTGCAGAGCTCGATCTTGTGTTCATCTTGCAGAAAGCAATTTTCGAAGATGACTTTCACGATCGCCTTGTTCGCATGAGCGACATCGACGACCGCTTTGATATCTTGCGCCACATACTTCCAATCTTTACTGAGGACTTTGCCGATATTCACCACCATGTCGAGTTCCACGGCTCCGTCCTTCATGGCCTGGACCGCCTCGGCCACCTTGATCGCCGTGACATGCCCACCATGCGGGAAGCCGATCACGGTGCTGGTGAACACGCCCGAGCCTTTGAGAATCTCGGCACAACGGGCGACATAGTATGGCTTGATGCAGACGGACGCGACTTGATAATTCCGGGCGAGTTCGCAACCGGCTTCGAGATCGGCGTCGGTCATGGTGGGCTGAAGAATCGAATGATCGATCATTTTCGCGTAATCGAGGTACGTGGCGGTCGACATGTCCAGCTCCCTTACGGCAGGGCGTCTTTCGTCAACGACGCCGACGCCGTTAAAAAACCTCGCTTGCTTCATTTCCCCTTCTTTGTATAAGCTCTCGCTCAGGTTTGCGCTTCCTCATGCCATGAGGAAGGTTTCGGCTTTCGCGTACGCGCGGCAGCCGTATCGAGGAGATCGGCCATGCGGAGCTTCAGGGCCTTGCTCACGTTCGTTGGACTTGCCGGCGTTGTCCATGCCCTTTGGGGACAGGCGCCGATGCAGCCCGTCAGCCCGTATCCAGCCGCCACCACGGTTTCCGCGGCTCAGGCCGACGTCTACAGCGGCCCCGGAGCGACGTTTTACCCGACGACGCGGCTCCGCCAGGGCGAACGCGTGGTCGTGCTCGGCGAAAGCAAGAAGGCTCCCGGCTGGTACGAAATCGTGCCGCCGCCGACATCGTTCAGCTGGATCGACGCGAAGTATGTCAAAACCGTTCCCGGCGTCGAGAAAATCGGCATCGTCGACACCGGCGATTCGAAAGGGACCGCTCCCATCATGCCAGGAAGCGCCCTGGTGAACAAGGAGCCCAACGTCGAAATCACGCGCGTCGCCACCGGCACGCAGCTTCTGCTCCTCGATCGTCCCACCACGAGCGGCACGAATACCTGGTATCCGATCGCCCCCGTCGCCACCGAAGTCCGCTTCCTGCAAGCCGACGCCCTCCGCAGCGGCGGCGGCGGCGGTTATGCCGGCTACAATAACAATACCTATAACAATAACGGCTTCCAGGTTCCCACCGTGCCGACCGGTTTTAACAACTCAGGCACGATGCCCGTCGGCGGCTGGCAGCCCACCGCCGGCCCGGTCGCTCCCACAAACAACTTCGTCCAGCTTTCCCAACAAGGCGATCAGGCCCTCGCCGCCGGCAACATGGATCGCGCCCGGCTTCTTTACGTCGAAGCCCTCTCGCAAACCAACGACCCAGCCTGGCGCAATTATCTGAGCGGCCAAATCCAACGCACCCAGACCGCCGCCATCCCGACGCAACCGCCGATCAACACCGGCAGCAGCCCCCTCGGCTCCGCCCCGATCGGCGCCCTGCCGCCTCCTCCGGGAGCCGCCGCGCCCGCCGCCAAGCAGTGGAGCCCCTGGGGAGTGCTCCGTACCGCTCCGTTTACGTCGCGCGACGGTCAACCGATGTACGTCCTCGAAAACCGCCAAAACGCCCAACCTCTCATGTACGTCACCACCTCCACCGGCATGTCGCTCCGCGATTACCTCGGCCAAACTGTCGCCATCTACGGCGGCATCACCGCCCGCAACGACGACTACATCCGCGCGCAGATCATCGTCGCCGAACAAGTCGCCACGCCGCCGAACGGGGCGAAGTAGCCGTGGGCTGAATTGTCCACGTCTTTTCGTTAGTCACGCAATCAAGTCCGTGGCGATCGCCTCACCCCACCATGTGTGATACGTTTTTACCCCCAACGGGGTTACAGCCCATAGCCCAGGGTCGCGCCAGCGCACCCTGGGTCGTATGGATGGCGACGATTTTCCCTGAAGGGGATACATCGCCGTGACACTTTGACGGTGATGGTATCCCTTCGGGATATCTCGCAGTTTAATTCGCTCTCAATGACGGTGCGCGATTTCGCTGGAAGCCCGACGCGTGAGCGAGGGTGGCGCGGTCGAGACCTTCGTCGTGCGTCAGGGCCATCCCCGTTCACCCTCGCTCACGCGTCGGGCTACCTCAGCCGAATCGAGCTCACTTATTTAGCTGAACTCATCGCCGTCAAGGGGGCGCGGCGATGGATCCCTTTCAGGGAAATCGTCGCTGTCACGATAACCCCGGGTGCGCTGCGCGACCCTGGGCTATGGGCTGTAGCCCCCGTTCGGGTAAATACGTATTTCGCTCGTTGAATCCGGAGCTTCATCCCACCTTGGCGAGCACGATAAGCGGGCAGAAAACGCTGCGACGACGCAACGAGGTTTTCTCGTTGCGTCGTCGTGTTGTGAACGACCTTGCCGAAAAGGGTTACGGGAAGATGAACAATCCGCCGCCGACGGCGAGGGTCTGGGCGGCCAGACCGCTGATGCTGAATTGTTCGCGGTAGAGGTAGAACGGCGTGGCGTCGCCCGGCATGCATTTGCCGGCGCTGCAGTCGTAGCGGACGCAGGGGTTCGTCCACGAGTGGTACGGCAGCATAAAGAGATCGTAGTAGAAGACGCTGAGGTTGAGCGCGGGAGTCAGGTAGCCGATGTCCCAGCCGGCGCGTTCGAAGTTGGGCTGCTCGAAATAGAGCCGGCCGTGGCAGACATAGCTCGGCTCCACCATCGCCGTGCTGCGGGCGAACTCGCGCGGCTTGTGCGTCTGCGTCGAAACAGGCGGATATTCCGGGAAAAGCGTGCGGCTCGTGCCCGTGCGGACGGTCGAATCGCGGCGAATGGTTTCGCGCATCATCGCTTCGGATTTACGCGTGTCGAACAGCCGCTCGGGGCCGGGAAGGTCGGTGCGGATGACGAAGTCGGCTTCTTCGTCGCTGCGCTTGTTGAATGTTTGCATCTGGGCGCCGGTGCGGATGATCGTGTTCGGAGCGTCCGGCCCGATGACGGCGTCCGATTGACCGCCTTCCGGAGCGCGGGAATAGGAAATCGTTTTGAATTGCAAGTCTTGCTGGGCCTGGGCTGCTCCCGCGAAGGACAGGCAGGCCGTCAGCGCGACGAGCGGGGCGAAGAGCGCTCGCCCGGGGAGCGTTTTAGTCGCTGTCGGGCGATGCGGAGCCGTGCCGCATGCTGCTGTAGTTTGGAGCTTCTTGCGTAATGAGAATGTCATGCGGATGACTCTCCTGCACCGAAGCGCCGCTGACCATGATGAAACGCGTCTTGGTCCGCAGCTCTTCGATCGTTTTCGTTCCACAGTAACCCATGCCGGCGCGTAAGCCGCCGACCAGCTGATAGAGGAACGGCGCCAGCTCCCCCTTATAGGGAACTCGACCCTCGACTCCCTCGGGCACCAGCTTGCCCTTGTTCACGCCCTTTTGGCGATAGCGGTCGCTCGAGCCGTCTTCCATGGCGCCCAGCGAACCCATGCCGCGATAGGCCTTGAACGTTCGGCCCTTGTACATGATCATCTGCCCCGGGCTTTCATGGAGCCCTGCGAGCAGACCGCCCAGCATCACGCAATGCGCTCCCGCGGCGAGAGCCTTCGTGATGTCGCCCGAATAGCGGATGCCGCCATCGGCGATGATCCGCACCTCCGACCCCACCGCGCCGACGGCCGCATTGAGCACCGCCGAAATCTGCGGCACGCCGACTCCCGAAATGATCCGCGTCGTGCAGATCGAACCGGGGCCGATGCCGACTTTAATGACATCCGCTCCCGCATCGGCGAGGGCCTTGGCCCCTTCCTTGGTGGCCACATTGCCCGCAATGACATCGATGTTGTGCGTCTTCTTCAGCGTGCGCACGGTCTCGATAACGTTGCTCGAATGCCCGTGGGCCGAATCGACCGCGAGGATATCGACGCCGGCTTTCACCAGCGCTTCGGCCCGTTCGTAATCGTGCACGCCGACGGCGGCTCCGACACGCAAACGCCCTCGGGAATCCTTGCAGGCGGCCGGGTGTTCGGTCATCTTGTCGATGTCCCGAATCGTAATGAGGCCCCTTAGTTTATACTTTTCGTCAACCAGCAAAAGTTTCTCGACCTTTTTTTCCGTCAAAATCCGTTCCGCCGCTTCGAACGTTACGCTTTCCGGAGCCGTGATGAGATGGTCCTTGGTCATCACCTCCGACAAGGGGACGTTATTATCAGGCAAAAACCGCAAATCGCGGCGCGTAATGATGCCCTTCAGGAAGCCGTCGACCGTGATGGGGACGCCGCCAATATGATTGTCTTCCATGAGCCGCCGGGCTGCGCCGACGGTCTCGGTCGGGGGCAGCGTGACGGGGTCGGTGATGACGCCGTTCTCGAAGCGTTTCACCTTGATGACCTGGCTTGCCTGCCTTTCCACCGGCATGTTCTTGTGGAGAATGCCCAGCCCACCAGCCTGAGCAAGACCGATCGCCATCTCCGCTTCGGTGACGGTGTCCATCGGCGACGACAAGACCGGGATGTTCAGGCGGATCGTCTTGGTGAGCTGCGTCTGCACGCTCACATCCCGCGGCAACACCTCGGAGTAAGCGGGTTCGAGGAGAACATCGTCGAAGGTGATACCCTGGTAGGCGATACGGTCGTTCATGAGAGGCTCCGTGGATCCAATGTCGTTTGGAAGCCCGACGCGTAAGCGAGGGGAATTTCGGCTCCTCGCTTACGCGTCGGGCTTCCACGCTGCTAATGATTTTTCTGGGACGCTTCAATGAGGGCGCGAAGCTTGTCCCAAACCTCGTCCGGCGTCAGTGCGTCGTCTTCATCGTCGGCCCACGCCTGAGCCGCTTCGCGAAGAATGGCGACGGCGGCTCCTCGAAGCTCATCCTTCAGGGGTGGCGGAGCTTTCGATTTCGCGGCCGCCGGTTTCGGGGCGGGACTCTTGGCCGGGGTGGCGGTTTTTTTCGCCAGCGGGTCGATCGTGGGCAAGCTATGGCGATCGTCGAGGGCTTCGTTGCACAGGCGATCGGCCCGGCTGTTGTGTTCGCGATAAATATGGCGGACTTTGACATCACCGATGGCTTCGGCGAGACGGCGCGCTTCTTGAAAGAGCGGCAAGATGCCGGGATGTTTGACCTTGTAGCGGCCGTTCATCTGCTGAACGAGCAACTCGCTGTCGCTGTTGACGACAACGGTCTTGGCCGCCAGCTCGTGGGCGTGTTGCAGGGCTTTGACGAGGGCGGCATATTCGGCGATGTTGTTGGTGGAATCGCCGAGATAGCCCTTTTCCTCGATGGGGGCGGCGCCGGGCCGTTCGATGGTGTATGCGAACGCCGCCGGCCCGGGATTTCCCCGCGAGCCGCCATCGGTGTGGATCGTGAAGGTGTCGTTCATTGGGGAATTATAGAAGGTGGGATCGTAAACTAAAACCAAACCGCCCGTCCGCGGTCGTTCGCCAACCGATCCAGGTTCCATCTCCAGGTCTCATCGCATGTCGCCCCGACTGCTGCTTCTGGAAACGTCCCATCAACCCGGCGTCGTTGCCCTGGCCGAGGGGGAACGCATCGTCGGCGCGCAGCGGCTGGAAGAATCGCGTCGGCACACGCGCGAACTCGTTCCGGCGGCGAAATTGTTGCTCGAGCAGGCAGGCTGGAAGCCGGGCGATTTGCAGGGCGTCGTCGTGAGCATCGGGCCGGGCAGCTATACCGGGTTGCGCGTCGGCATCATGTCGGCCAAGACGCTGGCGTACGTTACCGGGTGCGCCTTGCTCGGCATCGAGACGTTTGCGGCGATCGCCCACCAAGTTCCCGCCGATGTCCAAAAGTTGGCCGTCATCGCCGACGCGCAACAGGGAAAGATCTACGTCCAACATTTCGCGCGGTCGCCCGACGGCATGGCGGCGGCCGACGCCTTGTCGATTCTCCCGTTCGCCGATTGGCTGGCGACCTGCGCGATCGAAACCTGGGTGACCGGGCCGGGGCTAGAGACATTCCTGCCCCGCCTGCCGACGCGCCAACTCGTCGCCCCCCGTCCCGATTGGACGCCGCACGCGCCGAGTCTGCTCACGCTGGGGTTGGCCGCCTATCGCGCAGGCCGCCGCGACGATCCGTTCGCGCTGGAGCCTCTCTATTTGCGCCCGAGCGCCGCGGAAGAGGCCTGGCAGAAGCGTCGTTAGCAAAGTTCCAGTGAAGACGCAACTGACCGAGCCTGAGAAAACCGCTTTGGTTGCGTTCCTGTGTCAACTCGAAAATCGTTCGCGGCTCTCCGCCGGAGAGCGCTGACGTGTCGCAGGCAACATCGCTCGGATCGCTCGGGCGGGTTGAGCCAATCGGCGCAGCCCGCCCTTAAACGCCCGCAGCACGCATCTTCATGGCCGGATCCAGGCAATAGTACTGTCGCAACATGTCGTAAAGCTCTGGATGTTCGATCTCCAGATCGAGCGGTGAATCGAAGAACGTTTCGGTGATGACCGCGAAGAATTCCGCCGGCTCGGTCGCCCCATAGGGATCGAGCAACGTGTCGCGATGGCGATGCGACCGCTTTTGCAGGCGGCGATATTCCTTCGCCATCACTTTCGCCCAGGGGTCGCGCATGGCCTGCGGCAATTCGGGCACGCCGTCGGCTTCGCCGTTCATCATGTCGAGTTGATGGGCGAATTCGTGGAAAACCAGATTCCGCCCCACCCACGGTTCGCGAACGTCCTCTTCGATCTCCGCCCACGACAAAATCACCGGTCCCCGATAATGAGCTTCCCCCAAAAGGTGGGCCTCGTCTTCGAGGGCGATTCCGCCCATGTCGACCTTTTTCGGCGTCGTGAACGCGTCCGGGTAGACCAGGATCGATTCGACATGATCGAACTGCGTTGCGGGCATGCCGAGAACGAGCAGCGTCGCTAGACCGGCGATCGTGACGCGCATGGCGTCGGTCAAAACCAGCCCGCCGCAGCCTTCGAAGGTCTTCTCGGCAAGGAAGATTTGCGTCGCGTTTTGATGTTCCTGGCGGCGCCCGGCCGCCAGAATGGGGACATGCGGGATCGCTTCAAGAGTCGCGAGCCAATCCCGCGGGAAGGGCGTCTCGAGGATCTTGCGACGGCGACGGCGTTTGAGCCAGGCGAAGAGCATGTTGGAATCGGACCCCCTGAAGCTATAATATCGCCTCTTGCAATATCGCGTCCCGACGAACGAGTTCCGAGGAACGGATCCCCATGGCAGCCGCGGCCAAAGCGTACGACATCGAAAACATCCAGGTGCTCGAAGGCCTCGAGCCGGTGCGCAAGCGGCCGGCCATGTACATCGGCGATACCGACAAGAAGGGCTTGCATCATCTCGTCTGGGAAATCGTCGATAACTCGGTCGACGAATATCTCAACGGCCATGCCGACGACATCCACGTCACCCTGCACAAAGGGGGCGATTCGGTCACCATCCGCGATAATGGCCGTGGCATTCCCGTCGCCATGCATCCCAAATACAAGAAGCCGGGCCTGGAACTGCTGCTCACCACGCTCCACTCCGGCGGCAAATTCGGCGGCGACGACAGCGGCTATATCCACTCCGGCGGCCTGCATGGCGTGGGCTCGTCCGTCGTCAACGCCCTCTCGAAAAAGCTCATCGCCACCATCCAGCGCGACGGCTTCGAATGGACCCAAACCTTCAAACGCGGCGTCAAAGCCACCGACCTCACCAAGACCAAACCGACCCGTCAGCATGGCACGTCGATTTACTTCGAACCCGATCCCGAGATCTTCCGCGTCAATCATTATGACCCCGAATGGATTAAGTCGCATCTCGAGGACATGTCGTACATCCATCGCGGCCTGAAGATCGTCTTCGTCAACGAATGCACGGGCGAAACCTTCGACCTTTCGCACCCCGGCGGCATTCCCGAGTTCCTCACGCGCCTGGTCGCCGACGCCCAAAAGCCGACGGTTCACGAAACCGCCTTCACCGTTCTCAAAGACGATAAAGAGAAAATGGAAGTCGCCCTGCAGTGGACCGAATCGACCGAAGAAAGCTTCCGCTCGTACGTTAACGGCATCCGCACCGCCGCGGGCGGCACGCACGAAAACGGCTTCAAAGCCGGCATCGTCAAGGCGATTCGCAACTTCATGGAAACGCATGAGGTCAACGTCAAAGGCGTGCAGATCACGGCCGAAGACATCCGCGAAGGCGTCGTCGGCATTCTCTCCGTCTTCGTGCGCGAACCGATGTTTCAAGGGCAGACGAAGGAGAAGCTCAACAACCCCGAGCTGACCGCCTCGGTCGATAACTTCGTACGCCCGTCGCTCGAGTCATGGCTGAACGCCAACATGACGGCCTCGGACAAGATCGTGGGCCGCATTGTGCTGGCGGCCCGGGCTCGGTTGGCGTCGCGTGAGGCGGCGCAGGAGATCAAGCGAAAATCGGTCACGCAGCGCCGGCTGAATCTTCCCGGCAAACTCGCCGATTGCAAGGCCACCGATCTCGACGAAACCGAGTTGTTCATCGTCGAAGGCGATTCCGCCGGCGGCTCGGCGAAACAAGGCCGCAACAATCGCACCCAGGCCGTGCTCCCCTTGCGCGGCAAGATCCTCAACTCCGAAGGCCTCGGCCTGGCCCGCGTGCTCTCGAACCAGGAACTCGCCGACATGGTGACGGCGATCGGCGTCGGCGCGGGCGAAAACTTCAACATCAATGGCCTGCGTTACGGCAAGATTATCCTGCTCATGGACGCCGACGCCGATGGCCATCATATCGCGACTTTGATGATGACGTTCTTCTTCCGCCACATGACCGAGCTCATCCGCAAGGGCCACCTCTACCTCGCCCAGCCGCCGCTCTACCGCATCGACGTGGGCAAGGAGACGCACTGGGCCCGCGACGACCTCCATAAGGAAGAGATCCTTGCGGGCCTCAAGTCGAACGCGAAGCCCGAGATCACGCGTTTCAAGGGGCTCGGCGAAATGCTCCCCAAGACTTTGGCCGAGACGACGCTCGATCCGCGCAAACGCATCCTGTTGCAAGTTACGATCGACTCGGCCTTGGAAGCGGACAAGACGTTTGTCGAACTGCTCGGCAAAGATCCGGCCTGCCGTTACAAGTTCATCATGGAATCCGCGAACCAGGTGGTGGTCGACGATCTGGACGTTTGAGTTCGCCCGGCTTGGCTTGGAGCGGCCCAACCCTCGGCGCTACAATGGCCGGGGAACGTCACGGAGGCTTCCCCGGTCATGCTCTCGCTCTATTCCTTCATTGCGCCGCCCAGCCCGTGTGGGTATCTGCCGACGCAGCAGTGGAGCCTGGAGTACGAACTCATCGCAGCCATGTCCCCCGCCGACTACATGCAACGCATGAAGGAAGGCTGGCGGCGTTTCGGGCACATGGTCTTTCGGCCCAAGTGCCGCAACTGCTCCCAGTGCCGATCGGTGCGCGTCGCCGTCGACCGTTTTACGCCCAACCGCAGCCAGCGCCGCGTTCGCAAGTTGAACGAGGGCCAGTTGTCGGTGGCGATTGGGCCCCCTTCCGTCAGTCCGCTCAAGCTCCATCTTTACGACCGCTATCACGCCTTTCAAACCGACCACAAAGATTGGCCCGCACACGCTCCCAAGGACCCCGACGACTTCTGCCAGTCGTTCATCGATAATCCCTTCGCGACGGAGGAATGGTCGTACTACGTCGGCTCCAAGCTCGTCGGCGTCGGCTATGTCGACGCTCTTCCCGAAGGGCTGTCGGCCATCTATTTTTTCTACGACCCCGACGAACGCGACCGCCAGCTCGGCACGTTCAACGTGCTCTCGCTGATCGACGAGACGCGGCGCCGGGGCCTGCCGCATTTGTATCTAGGCTATTACGTACAGGGGTGTCCCTCGTTGGAATACAAGGCGTCCTTTCGCCCGAACGAAACGCTGGAGTCGGGCCAGGGTTGGACGCCGTTTCGCGAAGCTTAGCCGGACTCATTCGGAGCGCCACGGTCGTGCAGAAATACGAACTCCTCGCCGACGCCATCGTCACGGTCCACTTCGCCTGGATCGCTTACGTCGTCATCGGCCAAATCTTGATTTTGCTGGGCATCGCCGGCGCTTGGCGCTGGATTCGCAACTTCTGGTTTCGCTTCACGCACCTGACGATGATGCTGCTAGTCGCGGTCGAAACGCTCTTCGGCATCGATTGCCCGCTGACCATCTGGGAGAAACGATGCCGCGGCCTCGGCGTTTATCAGGGACTCACCTATACCGAAAACGACTCGTTCATCGCCCGCGTGCTCGGCAACATCATCTTCTTCGAACTCGACGGCGGCTCCTGGCCGTTCGTCGTCGGCTATCTCGGGTTCACGGCTCTGGTCGTGTGGTCGTTCTGGATGGCGCCGCCGCGCTTGCCGATGGCCACAGCCTCGTTCGTCGCCCTCGTGCACCTGTGCATCGGCGTCATTTTGACTGCGACCGTCCCGGACCGCCGCGGCGTCGGAGTCTGCTTCCTCGTGCAGGCGGCGTTGTGGTATTGTTTGCAAGAGAAGGCGACGCCCGATGTCGCGGAATCGAATCGCTAAACCGCTCTATCGTTCCGTCAGGATGACTTCATGAACGCACGACGCTCCTTGCTCGCCTTCAGCATTCTTTTAATATGCAGCCCTTTCGCCGCGGCGCAAGACGGCCTACGCGTCGGCTTCGGAACTGCGGACGTCACGCCCGACATCGCCGCCAAGCCCGTCTACATCGCCGGCTTCGGCAAGAATCGCAAGGCGACGAAGGTTCACGATCCGATCATGGCCCGCGCCGTCGTGCTCGAACATGGCGATCAAAAGCTCGCCATTGTATCCGTTGACGTGATCGGTCTGTTTCACGATTCGGTCGAACGCGTCCGCCCGCGCCTGCAGGGCATCACCTATCTCCTCGTCAGCAGCACGCACACGCACGCCGGGCCCGACACGATCGGCATGTGGGGTCCGAATTTCTTCACCTCGGGCGTTGATCCGGCGTACATTGCGCAGATCGAAGACGGCATCGTCGCCGCCGTCACCAAGGCCGAGGCGTCGCTCGCCAAAGTGCAGCAAACCCGCCTCGGCTCGCAGCGCGCCGGCGAACTGCTGCGCGACAGCCGACAGCCGATCGTCAAACACGACGAACTCACCGCCCTGCAATTCCTCGACGCCAACGGCAAAACCCTCGGCATCGTCACAAATTGGAACTGCCACCCCGAAGCCCTCGATCGCGACAACACGGCCCTGAGTTCCGATTATGTCGCCCCCGCCGTCGCCAAACTCGAAGCGATCTATCGCGCCCCCGTGGTTTACATCACCGGAACCGTCGGCGGTCTGATGACCCCTTCCGACGATTTCAAAGACGACGCCGGCCAACCGATCCCCCGCGGCGGCTTCGCCATCACCGAGCGCTATGGGCACGCCATCGCCGCTCTCACCGAAAAAGCCCTCAAGGAAGGCCGTGTCGCGTCAATCACGCCCTTTCGCGTGCAGCGGCGCGAGATCTATCTGCCGATCGACAATAGCGCCTATCTCCTTGGCTTTCGTCTCGGCGTCTTGAAGCGTAACGCGTATGGCTGGAGCGGCGACATCGCCAAAGCGATCCCGCTCGACAAGAACCAGCCCACGCAAAAATTGGCCGCCAAAACCGAGATCGCCCGGCTCCGTCTCGGCGAACTCGACATCGCGGCCATCCCGGGCGAAATCTACCCCGAACTCGTGCTCGGGAAATTCCAGGATCCCGCCGACCCCGCCGCCGACTTCCCCGACGCACCGCTCGAACCGAGCATCTACAGTCAACTCGACGCTCCCTTTCGCATGATCGTGGGCCTCGCGAACGACGAAATCGGCTACATCATTCCCAAACGCCAATGGGACGAAAAGCCGCCGTTCGCTTATGGCCGCAAGACGAGTCAGTATGGCGAGATCAACAGTCTTGGGGCCGAGACGGGTCCCCTCATCTGCGAGGCGTTTCGAGAGATGACGAAGAAGAAGTGAGGAACGAGAAGTAACGCCGCAATGCACATCGAGCCACGCAGAGACAATCGCGTCTCTGCGTGGCTCGGTGCGCATTGAACGCATCGACGAAGCTTATTGCGGTCCCCACGGCGCGGCGGGAGCCATGCCGGAGGAGGGGGCGACGCCCGACGGCGCCATCGGCACGGGTTGGATGCGGGGCGGTTGGCCCGGAATCCCCGGCTGGTTCATGTTCGGGGGAATTCCCGGGGTCGAGATCGAGCCGGGTTGGCCGGGGTAGGGTTGCATGCCTTGAATCGGGGCTCCCTGAATCATGCCGCCCTGGATGGGGGCGCCTTGGATCGGAGCTCCCTGCATGGGCATGTTTTGGATCGGGAAGTTTTGCGGGCCGCCCATGTCGCCGGTGACGGGTCCGCCGCCCCCCATCGCAGGCATGCCGCCCGTGACCGAGCCCGACATGACGGCCGGATGAAACATCCCTTCGCCGCCGCCTTGATGCGAGCAGGGGCAGTCGATGCCGCCCATGCTGCTGCTCATCGAGCCTCCCATCGAGGTTCCCATCGAGCCGGCATAGGCGACCGGTGCGGCTGTGGTGGCGTTCGCACCGCCGCCGAACATTCGGCTGAGCAGCCCGCCGCCCGAGCCATGCCCGCAGCAGCCTGAGGACAAGCCGCCGCCCGTGCCTGTGCTCGATCCAGTTGACGAGCAGCCTGTCGTGAATAAACAGCCGGTCATGATGAAGGCTGCCAATTTTTTGCGGTCCATTCGACCCTTCCTTTTCCGATCGTCCGCGGGTGACGGACTTCGTGTTGCTGGGGACCGAAGGGATCTCAAAGGTTCTATCCTTCGGGCAATGTCATCTTGCGCCATGCGACCCGGTCGTGCAAACCACTTCGTTTTCTTGAGGGAATATTTTCGCCATGCGAATGATTCTCACAAAGGTCGCGACGATGTTTCCGGCCTTAGCGACAACGCCGCTCCTAACGATCGTGATGGCCGGCCGATTTCCGCCCCGGTCGTTATCGCGCCGCTTGTTTCGCGGTTGACTACAATGTCCCCTTGAAAAGTTCCCGATCCCTGGAGTTCCGATGAGCAAGCGCACGATCAACGTCGGCCACAGCCCCGATCCCGACGACGCCTTCATGTTCTACGCCCTGGCCCACGACAAGATCGACACCGGCGACCTGACGTTTCGCCATCAACTGCAAGACATCGAAACGCTCAACCGCCGGGCTCTCCAGGGCGAACTCGAAGTCTCCGCCGTCAGCATTCACGCCTACGCCTTCCTGCAAGACAAATACGTGCTGCTTCCCAGCGGTTGCAGCATGGGCGACCAATACGGCCCCATGATCGTGGCCCGCAAGCCGCTCACCCTCGAACAACTGCAAACGACCAAGATCGCCGTCCCCGGCACCTTGACGACCGCGTTTCTCGCCCTCCGCTTGCTGTTGCCGGAAGAGTTTACGTATGAGGTGATCCCGTTCGACGAGATCATCCCCGCCGTCGCCTCGGGCAAGTTCGACGCCGGCCTGATCATTCACGAAGGCCAACTCACGTTTCAAAATCAAGGCCTCCACCTCATCGTCGACCTCGGCGTCTGGTGGCAAGAAAAGACGGGCCTCCCCCTGCCCCTCGGCGGCAACGTCGTCCGCCGCGACCTCGGCCCCGAAACGATCGCCGACATTTCAAGGCTCCTCCGTGAAAGCATCCAATACAGCCTCGACAACCGCAGCGCCGCCCTCGACTACGCCCTGAACTACGCCCGCGACATGGACAAAAGCCTCGCCGACCAATTCGTCGGCATGTACGTCAACGCCTGGACACTCGACTATGGCCCCCGCGGCCGCGCCGCCGTCGCGAAACTTCTCGACGAAGGACACAAGAAAGGGATCCTGCCGAAACCGGTGCAGGCGGAGTATGTGGCAGATTGACCATAGACCATGCAACCAAACGAAATTTTCGGTTGAGGCGAGCCGCCGGGCTTGTCCCGGCGGGATAAACCCGCCGGCTCACGCCGAAGATTTCGCCTGGACGAGGCCCGGAGTCGCCGTGGTCACTTCAAAATCGTCGCCTTCGGCAGCTTCTTGAATTCGGCGGGCGTGTATTCTTCGACGAGGCCGTCGACGAGGAGGACGATGCTGTCTTTCTCGTCGGCGGTCTTTTCGTACCCGAGGACGAAGGCTTTGCCCTTTTGCTCGGGGTTGGTCAATTGGGCGTTCCAGAGGACGATGAAATCGCCCGCTTGAATCTTTTCGCGCAGGGCAGGAAATTTCGAGGTGTCGAGATCTTCGAGGCTTTTAGGCGAGCCTTTCTTCTCGTGATTCGATTGATGGTAAGCGACGCCGAGAAGGTGGACGTCTTTTTTCGTGATCTTGTTCGACGGGGCCTCGCGACCGCAGCCGGCAGTCAACAAGAGACATAAAGCGATCGCCGTGAGTCCAAAAGCCGGAGACTTCATCGCATTCGCTCCAAGGGATACCAAGGGGGGTGATGTTGGGCGGAGTCGGAAATTCTACGAGGAAATCTGCGGAGCGAGGAGACGGCGGATTCGCCTCGGGTTAACAATTTCGAAACGCCGGAAAGTCGCATGGGAATCCCGGCCCGGCAGGGTAAAATATCCAGGCCGAGTTTGTCGTCCCTCAGCGGAGGATAGCGGATGTCGATTCATCACCTCGATAGGCCGGAAGCGAAGGCGTCGGGACACACCACGACGATTCTCGCTCCGGCCGCGTCGCGCGAACGTAAGTGCATGGCCCTGGTTCCCGGCTCGGGGCTGGGCTATACGGACGAACTGCACGATTTGCTGCGCCGCCGACTTCGCATCGTGTGCCTCATCCTGCTGCTGGGGTCGGGGGCGTTCTTCGCACGCTCGCTGGTCGCGCCGACGGGGATCGACGACGTCCAGCAGCAGATCATTCATGCGGCCGTGTTGCTCGTTCTGGGGACATGTACGGCGACGCTCTGGAGCCGAATGGCGCTCGGGACCCCGTGTTTGCGGCGCCTCGAACTGATCGCGTTCGGCGCGGTGGTCGGGTATTTCGGCTATCTGCAAGTTCGCGATTTTGCGTCCCATTCGATCTTACATGATATTCCTGAAGCGGAACAGGCGCGCGTGTTTCAATTGGCCACGATCGGCATCGCGATGCGCTGGTTCGCGGTCATCGCGCTTTACGGGGCGTTCGTGCCGAATACGTGGCGGCGGTGCCTGGCCGTGGTGTCGGTGTTCACGTTCGTACCGATGGGGCTTTTGATCTTCGTCTGCTTCAAGTGTCCGGTGATGGGGCCGTTGTGGCCGGCGGCGATCTTCGACATGTTCGTGGTGCTGGGCATCGCCTCCGCCATGACCATCTTCGGCTCGCACCGCATCAGCGAACTGCAGCAGCAAGCGTTCGAAGCCAAAAAGCTCGGGCAGTATCTCCTCAAAAGGAAGATCGGCTCCGGCGGCATGGGAGATGTTTATCTGGCCGAACATCTGCTTTTGCGTCGCGCGTGTGCGGTGAAAACGATCAAGCCCGACCACATGGCCGACCAGCAAACCCTCGCTCGCTTCGAGCGCGAAGTGCGAGCGATGGCCACGCTCACGCACTGGAACTCCGTGGAGATTTACGATTACGGACATAGTCCTGACGGGACCTTCTTCTACGTCATGGAATACCTCCCCGGCATGACGCTGCAAGAAATGATCGACCGCCATGGCCCTCTCCCCGCAGGCCGTGCGATTCACTTCCTGCGGCAAGTTTGCGCCGCCCTCAAGGAAGCCCACGGCATCGGCCTGATCCATCGCGACATCAAACCGAGCAATGTCTTGGTCTGCGAGCGCGGCGGCGTGGCGGACGTCGCCAAGCTGCTCGATTTCGGTCTGGTGCAAGACATCAGCCACCGCAACGGCCCTGACGGCGATCGCCTCACCATGAACGGAGCCATCCTCGGTTCGCCGCCGTTCATTTCGCCGGAACAAGCTCGCGGCAATCAGCCGGTCGACGAGCGGACGGACATTTACGGCCTCGGCGGTCTGGCGTATTTCCTCGTCACGGGCCGGCCGCCGTTCGAACGCGACAGCGCCCTGGAGATGATGGCGGCCCATTTGCACGAGAAGCCGACGCCGCCGAGCGAAGTTCGGGCGGAAGTGCCGCGCGACCTGGAAGAGACGATTTTGCGCTGCCTCGCCAAGAAGCCGGCGGATCGCTTTGCGGACATCGGTGAAGTCGATCGGATGTTGGCCCAGTGCGAGGCGGTCGTCGATTGGAGCGAAGATCAAGCCGATGCTTGGTGGAAGCGTTCCGCGAAACGCGAACCGGCTTTGGCGTAGGCGGGGTGAGCCGGCGGGTTTATCCGGTTTATCCCGCCGGGACAAGCCCGGCGGCTCGCC
>JBAXFO010000007.1:0-20703 GCA_037139885.1 Planctomycetota bacterium | reverse complement strand
CACCGAAGCCGACATTGACGTTCTCGCAAGCGCGCTCGCGGAGATCCGGCTATAGATGGGAGCCAAGCCCATGACGCGGAGTTGATCGAGACCTCCACAACGTAACGTTCTGAACCTCACCCCGCCGCCAGGAGCGGTGTCGGACGTTGCCAGCCGCTGGGGATGTCGGCCAGGGTGCCGTCGATGAACAAGTGGTGCCAGAGTTGCGTTGCGGTGACGCCGACAAGTCCGAGTTCGACGCTGACGCGCTGGTTGAACGGCAGTCGTCCATCGCGTACTTTTTGCGCCCATGACGTGACCGCTTCGACGTCGAAATAGCCCGATTTCGCGAGCGATTCGCGCGACAGCAGTTGATTGATGAACGGCGGCATGCCCTTGCCGAAGAAGCTGTCGAGCGGGGCGCGGAACATCCCCTTCTTACGCCAGGCGATTTCGTAGGGCAAATAGCGTTCGCCGAGGAGCCGCAAGATGTACTTGTCTTGCATGTCGCGCATTTTCCAGCGGGGATGGATGTCGGCCAGAAACTTGAAGACCTTCTCGTCGAGGAACGGATAGCGGGCCTCGACCGACGAATTCATGGCGACGCGGTCCCCCTTCAGCGACAGCAGATGCCCCGGCAGATGAATCCGCCCGGCCCAATAAAGGCCCTGGTTCAGCGGGTCCCATTTCTTCATCTTCTCCAGCGGCGGCGCCAGGTCCAGATAGGGAATGTTGTCAGCGAGGGCGTCCTTGGTGGAGGCGCTGAAGAAGCGCGTCCGCGATTGGCTCATGATGCCGTAAATGTCTTGAAACGCCGAGTGATGGCCGATGGCGTTGCGGACTTTAAGCAAGTAATCCGCCGATTCCTTCGGCGAACCCATGAGCGACGACACGACCCGGCGAAACTTCGCCGCCATCGGCACGCCGGGCACGGCATCGAAAACGCTCAGCAGGCGATGAACCTTATACCACGAATAACCCGCGAGCCATTCATCCGAACCTTCTCCCGTGAGCGCGACCTTGTAGCCGTGTTGATGCACCGAACGGGCCAGCATCAACAGAGCGGTGCATGACGTATCGATGACCGGCGCCTCGGCGGCGCGCGTCAGTTCGGCATAGGTGTTTGTGATCTCCGCATCGCCGACGGGAATGACGACCGGATGGGCGCCGATATGCCGCGACACGATGGCGGCCTGGCTGGTCTCGTCGAGCTTGGGATCGAGGATTTGAATCGTGAATGTCGGAATCGGTTTGCCGCGAATCTTGCACGCCATCGCCACGACGAGGCTCGAATCGATGCCGCCGCTCAGGTAGCTCACCACGGGCACATCCGCACGCAACCGGCGATCGACGGCCGCCAGCATGATCTCGTCGAACTCGTTGACGAGTTCCTCGGCGCTCCCCTCGCGTTCCTGTCCCATCTCGGGGAAGTCGATCGACCAATACTGTTTGATCGTCAACGTCGCTTTTTCATTATTGCCGACATCGAGCCGCAAATAGTGGCCCGGTTGCAAGATCTGCACCCCGGCGAAACAGGTCGCCGGTCCGGGGACGGCGAAGAAGTTGAAGACTTGATCGATGCCGCGCAGGTCGGGCCGGGCGGGCACCATGCCCGAAGCGAGCAGAGCCTTCACTTCGGAACCGAAGAGGAGCCAATCGCTTTGTTCGCTCGTCTGCCTCGACCAGAAGAGAGGACAGATGCCGAAACGGTCGCGGCCCAGAATCAGCCGCCGGCGATTCTCGTCCCAGAGGGCGAGGGCGAATTGGCCGTGCAGATGCTCGAACATTCCTTCTTGAAAGTCTTCCCAAAGATGAGGGATCAATTCTGTGTCGGTGTGCGTGCGAAACCGATGGCCGCGGGCTTCGAGTTCGGCGCGGCGTTCGGGATAGTCGAAGAACTCGCCGTTGAAGACGACGGAGACGGAGCCGCTTTCGTTTTTGATGGGCTGCCGGCCGTCGGCGAGGCCGACAATGCTCAGGCGGCGATTGACGAGCGAGATGCCGGGGCGCTCGAATGTGCCGTCTTCATCGGGGCCGCGATGAAGGATGGCCGCGGCCATGCGCGCCAGGGCGCCGGGGGGAGCGGGACGGTTTTGGCCGCTGAGATCGACAATACCTGCGATTCCGCACATTTCCATCATCCTCGACGAGGGCGTGATTCCTCTCAACCTTAATCGTCTCTTCGGCCGAAGGGAATGACAGCCTTGTGTCAACGAGCTTGTTTTTGTTTGGTTCTAGGCAGTTTGGGATTATACTAACGCGTAGGCTCTGTTTTCCGATTTTGCCGCCGCCATGACCGACATCGCCGCCGCAACTCCTGTCGCCTCGCTCACCGATCCGAACTTTCTGCGGAAAGTGAACGCTCTGCGCACCATCGATCCCTTCGCGAACGGGCTCTATCTGCTTCGCGAATATGCCTTTCTCGCCGTCGTCGCCGCAGCGGCTGTCTGGCTCGCGGAGGCGATTTTCGCAGGACAGCTCAATTGGGCATGGGCCGTTCCCGGGCTCGTCGTGGCGAACTTGTGCGTCGGAGCCGGGCAACATCGCCTGGCGACGCTCACGCACGAGGCGGCCCACTACATGTTGTTCAAAAATCGCCTCCTCAACGACTTCGTCAGCGATTGGTTCTGCATGTTTCCACTGCTGGGGACGACGCACAGTTACCGCGTGCAGCACCTGGGCCACCATCAATATCCGAACGATCCGGAGAAAGATCCCGACTGGACCCAATTAACCCGCAGCGGCCATAAATTTCGGTTCCCGATGTCACGCGGGCAGTTCCTCTGGCATTGTCTCATCAAACAAATTCTTTGGCCCCCCGCTCTCATTCGCTATGTGCTCGTGCGCGCCTTCTTCAAAGTCGATCGCGACGACGGGACCCCTTACCGGATGATCCGTCGTACATCGCGGCGGCTGCTCGGGGTCGCCGTTGCGTACCATGCCGTCTTGATCGCCGGCTTGACCTGGTGCGTCGGGCAAAGCCAAAGCGCCATTGTCGTGTTGGCCGGCGCTTGGCTGACATGCGCTCTCGCCCTCTATTCCTTTCTCCCCGACGAATGGTTCGCGTCTTACGCCATCAAGCCCGACATTTCCGTGCGCACCACGGCACGGATGCGGCTCGTTTTCAACACGGCGGTTCTGGCCGGACTGGCGTCATTGACCTGCGCTACCGGTCGGCCCTGTTGGCTCTATTTCTTCGTTCTGTGGATGATTCCTTTGGGAACGTCTTTCGCCCTTTTCATGATACTTCGGCAACTCGTTCAGCACGGCAACGCCGATGGCGAACGCTTCACGAACACCCGCATTTTTCGCGTCCATCCGCTCTTGAGCATGTCGATCTTCCCCATCGGCAACGATGACCATCTCCCTCATCACCTCTTTCCGCTCGTTCCGCACTACAATCTCAAGAAGCTTCACAAACTTCTCTGCGAAGTCCCCGAGTATCGCGCGAACGCCATGATCGTCGGCGGCTATTTTTACTCGGCCGAGAAGCCCTCCGTTCTCGACCTGATGACTCACTGACGAGTCCTTGGGCTCGAGTTCTTGCACTTTCCCCATTTGAGGCGACACCGTGCCTGAATCTTTGAACGTCGTCACCGGCGCCACCGGTCAACTCGGCAGCAACATCGTTCAGCAACTACGCCTCGCCGGCCGTCCCGTGCGTGCGTTCGTGCGTCCCGGGAGCGATGTCGCCTTTTTGAAAGACCTCGGAGCCGAGATCGTCGCCGGCGATTTGAAAGACAAGGCGAGCATGGCCGGGGCGTTCGCCGGCGCCAAAACCGTCTACCATGCCGCAGCCCGCGTCAGCGACTGGGGGCCCTGGGAGACGTTCCGCGATGAAGCGGAACTGAGCACGACCAACGTGGTCGCCGCCTGCGTCGCCGCTGATGTCGACCGCTTGCTTCACGTCAGTTCGATCTCGGTTTACGGCCATCCCCGGCTCGCCGCGGGCGAACGCATTCGCGAAGATTCGCCGCTCGGGCAGAATTTCTGGATGTGGGATTATTACCCACAAGCCAAATTGCTCGCGGAAAAGATCGCGAGCACGTTTCCCCGCGTCACCATTGTACGGCCAAGCTGGATCTATGGGCCACGCGATCGCGTGACGTTTCCTCGCGTGATCCCCGCCTTGCTTGAGAAGCGCGTCCCCATCGTCGGCACGGGGGACAATCTTTTGAACATCGTCTTCGGCGGCGATGTCGCCCGCGGTTGCATTTTGGCCGCCGAACATCCCGGCGCCTTGGGCCAGGCCTACAACCTGTGCAGCGAAGGCGAAATCACCCAGCGCGACTTGATCAACACGCTGACCGACAATCTTAAACTGCCCCGCGTGACGAAGAAGGTTCCCTATGCAGCCGCGATCCGCTTCGCCTGGTTGAAGGAAGCCTGGGCCAAGCTGTGCGGCAGCGCGAAGCCGCCGACGATCACGCGCCGAGCCATCTACCTGATCGGCCGCCCGACAATGTACGACATCTCCAAAGCGAAGGCGGAACTCGGCTGGAAGCCGGAAGTCAAGATCGCCGAGGGCGTCGAGAAGACGCTGGCGTGGTACAAAACCGTGCCCGGGAATCGGGTTTCTTGATTGCAAAGACGTGAAGCGCCTTGAGGGGAAACGGAGAGGGGGACGAATGACATCGATTCACCATATCAATTGCGGCACTCTCGTCGTCCCCTCGTATCCTCCGGTCGTGTGCCATTGCTTGCTGCTTCAGGACGGCGCGCGACTTGCCCTCGTGGATACCGGCATCGGCCTGCAGGATGTCCGCAATCCGCTCGCACGCCTGGGGCAACCGCTTATCGACATGGCGGGCTTCCAATTCAACGAGTCCGACACCTCATCCAAGGCGAGGACCTCCGTATGAAATTCGAGATCATCGAAGAACCCGTGCAATTCCATCTGCACGGCATCGAGGGCGTTGTCGAGAACGAGAAATACGGCGAGATTGGCTTTCGCCTGATGAACGAGATGTGGCAGGTGGTGAAAGGGGCGAACGTTCCGACGACGGGCATCAACCATTGGGTTTATCTGCCCAACGACAAGATGTTCGTTGGCGTTGAACTCCGCAGTCCGGAGCAGACCGCCCTTCCAGATCGGCTTGAGCCGCTGGAGTTCGAATTGCAGCGGCACCTGAAGCATGTCCACATCGGGCCGTATCAAGCGTTGCCCAAAAAGTGGAAGGACTTGAAGGCCGAACTTGCCGCTCGTGGCGAGGTCATTGGCTCGCCGTCGCTGGAAGTGTACGGCCATCATTGCGACGACCCGTCGAAGCTGGAAACGACGATCCTGATCGGCCTCCAGGCGAAACAGCCGTGACCGAGTTTGGACTTGGTAACACCACGAAACGAATGCCTTTCACAATTCCTTCCGGCCAGTGGTTTGCGTGATTTCGATCTCTCGCGGCCGCTGTCCTGCCATGGTTTCGTAAGATCAAGCAGGACCTCGAACCGGCACGACCTTCTCAAACAGTTCGGTCAGTTTCTCCAGGCTCACCGGCTTGACGAAGTAGTGGTCGAAACCGGATTCCTGATGCCGCAGGCGGTCGGCGTCACTTGGGGTGTAGCCGGTCAAGGCGCAGATCATCACGCCCTGCAATTCCGGCATTTGCCGCAAACGGTCGGCAACCTGATACCCATTCATCCCCGGCAGGCCGATGTCCAGCAGCACCACGTCGGGCCGGGACGCCGAGGCCATCTCCAGGGCGGTCGGGCCGGTGCGGGCCACCTGCACGTCATGCCCGTACAGCCGCAGCAACATGCTCAGGCTGTCGGCGGCATCGACGTTATCCTCAACCACCAGCACCCGCAGGGATCGTCCGGCGCTGAGGGCCGGTATCAGGACGGTCTTCGACTCCCGGCCCGGCGCTGCGGCGACCACCGGCAGCTTGACCGTGAACTCGCTCCCCTTACCGAGTCCGGCGCTCTGCGCCAGGAGCCGCCCATCTTGCATCTCCACCAAGTTGCGGGCCAGGGCCAGACCGATGCCCAAGCCGCCGTAAGTCCGACCGAGCGACCCATCAATCTGGGTGAATAATTCGAAGACCTTGGGGAGGAGTTCGGGGGCGATGCCGACGCCGTTATCCCGCACCCGGATCACGGCGTCGTCCCCTTCCTGGCTCACCGTCATCCGAATGAGTCCGCCCGTGTCCGTGTACTTCGCCGCATTGTTGAGGATGTTGACGACCACCTGCTCCATGCGGGCCGGGTCCGCCTCCACCCACACGGGATTGGTCGGCAGGGCGACCGAGAACTCGTGCTTGCGGGCCTCCATGAGCGGGCGGACCGACTCGGCAGCGTGGTTGGCGACGACTCGCAGCTCCACTTTCTCTTTCGTCAGCTGCAACTTCCCCTTGGTGATCCGGCTGATGTCCAGCAGGTCGTCCACCAGGCGCACCATCTGGCTTACCTGCCGGTCGATGATGTGTCCGGCGTTCTCGATGATCGGGTTGTCCGTCTTCATCTGCCGGAGGATGCTCAGAGCGTTGACGATCGGCGACAGGGGGCTGCGAAGTTCGTGCGAGAGCAGGGCCATGAACTCTTCCTTGTTGCGGTTCGCATCGGCGAGGCCGTCCGCCCGCTGCCGCTGCGCCTCCGTCGCCTGACTCTCGGTGAGGTCGTGCATCACCCTGACGAACGACCGGGACTGCTTCGTCTCGTCCAGCAGGGGCGTCATCACGGACTGACACCAGAACCGTGTCCCGTCCTTCCGGACCTGCCAGCACACGCTGTCCGACCGGCCCGTGTCGGAAGCCGTCGCGAGTTCGTGTTCGGGCTGGCCGCTGCGAATGTCTTCGGGCGAAAAGAACCGGGAGAAGTGCTGCCCCATGATCTCGTCCACCCGGTAGCCGAACAGGCGCTCCGCACCGGGGTTCCAGCAGATAAGCTTGCCGCCCGGCTCGACCAAGAAGACGGCGTACTCCTTCGCCTCGGTCGCCAGCGAGTCGAATCGCCCCTCCCGTTTCTGCGGAGACAGCGTGTCTTGATGTTCCTGCGTCATGGCCCAACCTTTCTGCGTACCGATGCCGCCCACGACATCGACAAGATGCGTCCGTTGCTTCGGATGGTTTGATTGGTTAGGTGGCCGATGGCCCGGTGGGGCTGGCGGGCAGATAAGAAAAGAAGGCCATCCGGCCTGCGTACAAGGAATTATTCTATGGACGGGGAGGGCGGGAAGCGAGCCGGAGATTCCCAGGCCGGAATTGTACGTACCAAGTCGGGCAGGTCACACGCCTTCATACTTCTCTTGATGCAGATTCTTCTGCCGGACGTACTCGTTGTGTTGCCGGGCGGCGACGTACCGCTCGTAGAAGATCGTCGCCGCTGCCGCCTTCTCCTTGTCTTCCGTCCTCGGCAACTTCGGAGCGGGGACTGACGGCGACCTTCCTGGTCATGGGACGCTTTGACGCTGAAGGATTGGAGCGAGCATCCGGTCGAACGGTGCGACTTCTGAGGCGTCGGCGATCGCTCAAGCGGTTGTCCTGGAACGCAAAGCGAACTCATCGACCTTGTCGACGACGGTAAGCCGCCCCAAATTCTTCGATATGCTTGGACAATCGACGGAATGCCGGCAATTGATCCAGCGGCGAAAAATCTCGAATCGAATCGCTCAAGAGGGGGATGCACTCGTGGGCGCGGAAGGCCTTGAGTCGCCGGCCTCGAAGTTCGGATGCGGTTTTCAGGAGGCTTTGTAAAACGTCTTTTGGGTTGGGAATTTGCTCAAGTTTTTGGAGCGGCGGGAGAACTATTGAGACCTTGCCATTCGGGTTTCCCGAAGCGCGGCGAAGCGCCGGTTCGTCAATGAGCAGCCACGCTTCCGACATGCGGACGGGGATGACCGGAACGTACGGGAGGGCGGGAAATTCGGCGAGCGCTGCCTGGATTTCTGCAACTCGCAGTTCGGGATCTTGGTTCTCCGCGTCGCGATGGACGAATAACAGATCGCATGGAAAGAACTCGATGGCGGTACGGATCCTTTCCGCGAGGCCTCCCGAGCGGGTTCGAGGCAACTGACGCGGATCTGCGAATTGGCCTTGAATTTCGATATCGGGTAACGCCCGTGCCAAAGCCCAGCGCAGAATCGGCATAAGCATGGCGTCGTCGGTCGCGCCGTCGACTCGCAGGGTAAACGTCAGCGGCATCAAGGGGCTTCCGCAAGATCGTCGAAAAGGGGACTGAATTCGGGCCGGTCAACGACTCTTTGGGATCTCGGCGCCGTCTTGATTCGAGCGCCTTTTGCAGTTTCGTTCGACGCCGGTTCCGAATTGTCCTCTTTCGTGGAGGGCCGGATCGGCGCCAGATACGCGAGAAGATCGCCCTTGCTGCACGCGGTCGCTTCGGAGATGCGGCTGCGCCAGGTGTTCGACAGAGCTCTGAACTGGATTCTTTGGAATCGTTCATCCTGCCGAATCGTATCAGCCGAAGCCGCAACGAGCAAATCATCGTCGTCCACACCGCCTGCGACCCCGGGAGAGTGCGTATTCACAATGACTTGGCGCAGCGGGTTGTCATCGTCGACGATTTCTTCGGTGTCGACCGCGATATCTTTGAGCAGTTTCAAAATTGCCGGGATGCGCAAGGGATGAATGCCATTTTCCGGCTCTTCGAAGCAAATGACGCCGACGCTGTCGGGGTCTTCCGCCAAGACGCTGAGCGCGAGAAAGCGAAGAGTTCCGTCGGAGAGCGACTTGGCGGGAAATGCGGTTCCGTTTTTGTCGACGATTTCGAGAGTCAGCAAGTCGCGTTTGTTGTCCATGTCTACGCGAACCTGTGTGATTTCGCCGAGGAGTTGATAAAGCCGGTTGGCGACTTTCGCATAGACTTTGGGTTCGATCGGATCGTCCAATTGAGCGGGTGAATCGAGGTGCGCGAGGCGAAATAACGTTGCCGGAAGATGCGCGCCATTGGCTCCAAGCTTTGCAGGAGACAGAAACGAATCTTGCTGGCGCAGGGCAGAGGGTTCCAGTTGCAGAAGCCGCCACGACTGCATTTCTCGACGCGCCAGCAGCGCCGTCGGCGTCTCGCCGGAATTCGTTAAAGAAATGACCGTACGGTTGAGCGAGGCTGCCGGATGCTGAAAGGAACGTCCGCCGCCCGCTTTGCCAGACTGCTTATCCTGGTGGAGGTGGATAATGGGCTGTTCCGTTGTCTCGGGAGTTGAGATGTAAGGAACCGTTCGGCGGCCCTGAATGACCGAATCGACCCAGGTTTTCGATTTTCGGAACCGAAGGATCTCGTTCTGTTCGCCGCGCGGGATGGGGGTGAGTCGTTCGCTCAGAATTCGCAAAGGATGCGAGATGCCTCCATTTGTACTGGCGTCGTAGACCAGGCTGAGGTGATATCGGAGGAGCGTCGACGTTGCCGTGACTTGCGTTTGAGTGATGTCGTCTTTGCCCTCTTTGGGGATGATCATCTCGACATCAAACGACATCTCTTTGGCGAAGGCGTTCCCGACGCGATGAAAAAGCGAACGAACGTCCCAATTGTTTCCCGAATCATCGCGAACCATACGTGCAGCATCGATCAGGCTATGATCGGCCAGCGCGCTCAGAAACCGAATTGCGTCGAAGAGGTTCGATTTGCCGACGCCGTTCGCCCCGGCGATGCATGTGAAGGCGCCGAACGAGACGTCGACATCGACGAGGTTCTTGAAGCCGGAAACCTTCAATCGAGTGAGCACGAGGTCTCCCCATCACGGCCATTTCGGTAGATTCGAAAAATCACCGATCGATCTCCCCCATCACAATATCAATGCTCCCCACAATCGCCGGCACATCCGCGATGAGGCAACCCTTGCACAGCGGGTTTGTCACGCTCAAATTCGAAAAGCTGGATGAGCGGGCGCGGACGCGGAGGGGGACCATCGTCTTCGCGGGGCTGCCGACGACGTAGAAGCCCATTTGGCCGCGTGGGCATTCGGTTTCGACGTAGGCCTCGCCGGCGTGCAGATGTTTGGGCAGTTCGACGCGGTGCGAACCGGTGGCGGTGGGGTATTTTTTGAGGGCTTGTTCGACGATCTTGATCGCTTCGACGACTTCGAGCATGCGGACATAGAAGCGGTGCCAGCAATCGCCGATGATGGCTTCGGGCGGCGCTTCGGGGAAGGGCGGGATGATGACTTTGAAGTCGTAGTTTTGATAACCGGAATAGGGTTCGATCTTGCGAAGGTCCCAATCGGGGTCGCCCTTCGAGCGGTCGAGCGAGCCGCGGAGCATGGGGCCGGAGCAGGCGTGGGCGATGGCCATCTCCTTCGACATGACGCCGATGCCCGCGGTGCGGCCGATGAAGAGTTGGTTGCGCGTGAGCAGGGTGTGATACTCGGCGATGCGTTCTTTGAGATAATCGAGGAACTTTTGGCAGCGGCCGGACCAGCCTTCGGGGAGGTCGTCGTGGGCGCCGCCGATGGTGAGATAGCTATACGTGAGCCGGGCGCCGCACGCTTCCTCGAAGAGATCGAGGATCATTTCGCGTTCGCGGAAGGCATAGAGAAAGGGACTGAACGTGCCCAGATCGAGGCCATACGCGCCCATGCCGACGAGATGGCTGGCGATCCGGTTCATCTCGCAGATGATGACGCGGATGACGTCGGCCTTTTCGGGGATCTTCATGCCGCAGAGCTTTTCGACGGCGAGCGAATAGCCCAGATTCATGTTCATGGCCGCGAGATAGTCCATGCGATCCGTATAAGGAATATACTGGATCGGCGTGACATTCTCGCCGATCTTCTCGGCACAGCGGTGCAGATAGCCCAGGTGCGGCGTGCAATCAGAAACGATCTCGCCGTCGGTGGTGAGCACGAGCCGGAGCACGCCGTGGGTGGAGGGATGCTGCGGGCCCATGTTGACGAGCATCTCGTCGGTGCGGACATCGAACTCGACGACTTGCGGGGCGGAGGGGGCGGTTGCGGTGGCCATATTCGTCCTCAGTTCGAGCGAAATCTCAATCTCTTTGAGCCGTGTACGACAGTCACGATCTCAACAATTTGTCCGTCAAAACGATAGATAATGCGAAAATCTTGGAACGCAATTTCCCGAAGCCGCTGCGAATCATCTTCTGCGACGCGCCATCCAGAGAGCGGCAAAATGCGAAGCCGACCGGCGTATTTCGTCAGTCGGGATATGAACTTTCTAGCCGTCTTGGGGCTTTGCCTTTCGATTGCGATGTACCACTCCACCCCCAGCAGGTCGTCGCTTGCGAGGGGCGACCACGTCATCGGATGTCGCTTTGGCATTGTCGTCCCATCGTGCCACGATCTCGTCGTGATCGATGCCTTCTCCCCGATCGAGCTGCGCCGTTCCCAATTCGATCCGCCGCAAAATATCAAGTTTATAGATTGCCTGATCGATTGTCAGATCGGGCGCGGAATCGCGGAGGAGTTTCATGATCTTCTGTTTGGCGGACACATCGCACCTCAGTTCGCCCGATTTTGCGGCTCAGCGCTCTCGAAGACATTTTCCGATTTCAATTCTTCGACGAACTCATCGTGATCCATTTCCAAGCAAAGCAAGATGGCCTCCTTGATTCGAACCATGAGGTCATCGAGGGAACGAGCTTGCGTATGACACCCAGGTAGGCGGGGAACGGAGGCGACGTAATAGCCGTCTTCATCTTGCTCGATTACGACATCGAATTGTTGTGTCATTGAAGTCTCTAGGCCATTCCGCGACGCTTCCAGTCCATCGATTCATGAATGTTCGCGATTTCGTCGCGATTACGACGACTCCGAATTGTCATCCGCAACTCGTTTTCACCACAGCGAGCCGTCGTTGCTCCACATCGTCGAAGGTCACAATTCAACAATATGTTCGCGAACCCAATCGGCGAATTGTTCGCGGGTCCATTCGCTTGATGCTACCGCGATAATCGCTCGTTCGGCGTCGTCGATGGAAGCGGCAATGCGATGGCCGTTTGGCCGTAAGAAGGCTTCGATCGCAGCAAATCCAATTCCGTTTGTTGCCGTCGAGGAAACCGTGGTTACGAATCAGCGAAAACCCGAGAGCCGCCGCCTTTTCGGCTAACGTCGAATACAGTTCCTGTCCGGCGAAACTCATCCGCGGTTGAGAAACGGCCGACTGGACCAATCCCAAATCGCGTATTCCGGGATCGCCGCCGTATCGTTGGATTCCGTCGGCATGCAATTCCAGAACTTGGTCCAGCGTCAGGTAGACCGTCATTTTGCCAGTCTCCTGTAGAGTTCGTCGTATTCGCGAAACGTCGCCTCCTTCGCTTTGCGAAACTCGTCGTCCGAGATTGTGTCAACGGGCGAACTATTATCGAGCTGCCGTCGGATGATTGTCTCAGCCATCCGCTCCACGGGCACGCCGAGACTGGCGGCTTCGCGCTGAAGCTGGGCGAGTTGGGGGCCGTCGAGTTGGATCGTGATCGTCATGAGAGCGTCTCGATGAGTCGTTAAAGTAGGCCCATATCCGCAGCCGTCGGCAAAGTGTCACACGGAAGCCAACGGAAGCGATAACCACTTTATTGTGCGACGGAACGACACTACCGCCCACGAATCCCATGATACTCCAGCGGAAATTCGTAATCCTTCCTGAGCGGATGCCCTTCCCAGTCTTCCGACAGCAGGATGCGGCGAAGGTCGGGGTGGTCTTTGAACCAGATGCCGCTGAGGTCGAAGACTTCGCGTTCGTGCCAGTCGGCGGCGGGCCAGATCGCCGACACCGAGGGAACTTCGGGGAGTTGGCCGGGCTTATCGTCTTTCCAGCGAGGCAGAATGAGCTTGAGCGTGAAGCGGTGCACGTGCGTGAAGCTTTGCAGATGGTAGACGACTTCCGTATGCGGTTCGAAGCCTGCCTTGGCGACTTTCTTCGGGTCGAGTTCGAGATAATCGACGCCGGAGAGGCAGCTGAGGATGTCGAAGCGGAGCGCGGGATCATCACGTAAATGCTGGCACACCTCGACGAGATCGCCCGGCGCGACGACCACGAACGGGTCGATCGCGGTCGCATTTTTCGACGCGATCTTGGGGCCGAACTTGGCTTCGAGAGCGGCGATGATGTCGGCGGCGGTCATGATCATTCCCATCGAAAAAAGCGGCACAGCTCACGTAAACAAAGAACCATCGATGTGTTGTTCGTGGCACGCAAGGAGAAGTCGTCTTCCGCAGTCAGGGCATGAGCGGTTCTTCTTTTCATCACCTCGATCAATGCCTTTTCGTACGACTTACGCCTTCGCCGGAGCCGCTTCTTCCTTCGTCTTCCGTGCGAACGCCATCTGTTTCTCGGCGGCCTTCTGCGGGTCGAGGTCGCTGAGTTCGGGGGGAAGAATGACGTAGCCGGTGCGGGAGGGGATGGGCATTTCGATCGGTTGATTCTTCGTGAGGTAACGCATGCCGCGGACCTTGTCTTGAATGCGCATGAGGCCTTCGAGCAGGGCTTCGGGGCGGGGCGGGCAACCGGGGACATAAACATCGACCGGCACGCAGAGGTCGACGCCCTTGACGACGTTGTAGCCGTACTTGTAATACGGGCCGCCGCCGCAGGTGCAGGCGCCCATGGCGATGACGAACTTCGGGTCGGGCATTTGGTTGTAGAGGCGGCGGACGCGGCTGGCCATTTTGTAATTGACCGTGCCGGCGACGATCATGAGATCCGCTTGCCGGGGCGTGGCGCGAAAGGCGCCGGCGCCGAAGCGGTCCATGTCGTAGCGTGACGCGCCGGCCGCCATCATCTCGATGGCGCAGCACGCGAGGCCGAAGGTCATCGGCCAGAGACTCGATTCACGAGCCCAGGAGATGCCTTGTTCGAGCGTCGTGGTGATGACGCTCTCTTCGAAACGTCCTTCGAGCCAACCCATGATTGATTCCTCGGTATGACATGCTCGGGTGGAATTGAGCCGCCCATGGTCGCGAAAGCGGGGTTGCGTCCTCGCGGGGTTTGGTGGGCTTCGCCTGCTGGCGTGACCCACCCTACGAAAAAGCCCATGTGAACATCAGGGCCGGACCGCGAGCTCCGCGAGTTTGCCGGGCGGCGCGGGTTGCACGGTGCGGATCCAGTCAATGTCGCCGCGTTTCCAGAGATACGCAAAGCCCACCATCAAGACACTGAAGAAGACGATGATGTCCGCAAAAGCGATCCAGGCCCAACTTTTGGCTCCGACCGGAGTCAACTTCGTTTCGGCCGCGGCCCCGACGGCAGGGATTCCCTGCGGCTGAAGGGTTTGCATGATGGCCGAATCGTTCGTGCGGGCGTATTGATTCGCGGTGCCGAACACGACGGCCCAGGGAAAGAAGAACGCGACTTCCACGTCGAAAATCACGAACAGCAGCGCGACGACGTAATAGCGCAAATCGAATTGAATCCACGCGCTGCCGACGGTGGGTTCGCCGCATTCGTAAATCGTCGACTTCTCGGCATCGGGCTTCGAGGGCCGAATGAACTTGCCCATCATCATGTGGGCGAAGAAGAAGACGGAGCCGACCACGAGGAAGACGAGCAGATAAAAAGCCACGTCGGTCATCGGGAACCTCGTGCATGCGAATGGGGAAGGGGACGGCGGCTGCCATAACCGGCATCGACATCGTGCCAGAAGGCGATCGTCTCTTCACCGTATTTATAGCAGAGACAGACTTCGCGATCGTCAATCCAGGCCGGGAAATCGACCAGGCCCAGGAAGTCGTCCTTGAGCACGGCTCCGATTTCGGCAAGTTCGCTTTCGTAAGCCGACATCTCAACCTGCTTCGCGTCAAGTGTGGCGGAGAGCTTGGCGATCTCGATTTCCTCGCTGGGCTCGAGCACGCCGTCCGTCTGCAGGAGGATGAGGCGTTCGTGGAGCCCTTTGAGTTCATGGCACAATTCGGTCACGTTGCGGAGGATGCTGCGGACCAGTGGAATGCGCGCGTTGGCCTCGTCCACTGTGTAAAACTTCGGTCGTTGAATCGTTGCGGGCATGGGGCGTTTACCTTTTCCGTACCGGATTACGATGAGGCGGGAGCGACCGGCGCCGGCGCCTTCGGCGCGGGAGCGGGCTTGGGGGGCGGCGGCGGATCCGGCGGCTTGGTCCACACGGGTTCCGACACCAATTTCGAGGCGGCGATCGCCGTGGGGTTCAGGCTCGCCTGCCCCCACGCCAACTCCACCGGCAGCTTCGCGAAATCGACCACGCAGCCATCGCGGCTGTACGTGCTGATGTCGTGATTGGATCCCATAAAAATGCAATCGACCGGACACGGGTCGACACACAAAGCACAGAACATGCACTTCGAATAATCGATCTTGAACCCATTGACGCGAAAACCCTTGCCGACGGGATTCTTGATCTTCTCAATGTAAATGCAATCCACGGGGCACGCCCGCGCGCATTTGTCGCAGCCGATGCAGGTCGTGAGATCGAAGCGATGAAAGCCTCGATACCGCGGCTTCACCGCGAGCGGAAGTTCCGGATATTCGAACGACTGGGTGAACGCCTTGCGTTTGTACGTTTGCAGGAAGTACCAGAGCGTGACGTACATGCCCTGGCCGACCGTCGAAACCGCCACCCAGATATTGCGGAACCATTCGCGCATTGCTCGCCTCACGAACGCACGTTCTCGCGAACCGTCTTCTCAAACCTAGTATAGAAACGGATCCCGCGAAGGCGACCCGCCAAGCGCCCCGGAAGCGGCGAATGTCGCTGGCGCGCACCGCGCCGAAGATCGATGGGTCCAGGAAAACCGCGGCGGCTTTCCCTCCTCGATGCGTCGTTGCGCCCCTGCGTTAACAAAAACTGAACGCCTCTTGCCTTCCGGGGCAAAAAGTAAGCTATGCTTTTTTGACTTCTTCCCCGATCCCGGCCAATGTGGCCGAGGGAAGAGGCTTTCGGTGGTCGCCCCAGACCGTCGGAAACCAACGCTCGAATTCGGATCTGGATGCCATGCTCCCCCGACGCGATTCGAAACCGCTGGAATACCCCGCCCTGCTCCCCATGTTCGGCGGGATGGAAAAGAAACCTCGCTTCCTCGATCGAGAAGTCATCACCATGGGCCGGGCCCGTGGCAGCGATTTCTGTCTCGATGGCAACGAGGTCTCGGCTCTCCATTGCATCATCTACCGTGCCGCCGACGGCTACCGCGTCCGCGATTGCGGCAGTCGCACGGGCACGCGTGTCAATGGCCAGTGCGTCAAAACCGGCCTGCTGGGCAACGGCGACGTGTTGCAAATCGGCCCCTTCAGTTTCGAAGTCAAGATTCCCCGCGGCATGGAAAGTTCCGCCCGCGTCGATCCGGTCCGCGTCGACCGCCTGAATCGCAGCCGATCGCATCTGGTGCATCTGGCGTTGCGGCTCCGAAAGAAGCTTTTGAGTAAGCCGGCCACCAACGGCCATGCGACGGCCGTAACCGCGAACCTCGCCGACTCGACGCCCAATGACAAACGGGCGGCCGAGCTCAAGGCGAAGATCAAGCAATACGATCAGAAGGTCAATCAGCTGGAAGAGTCGGAAAAGGAACTCTTCGAAGAGCAGGAAACGCTCAAAAAGCAAAAGCGCGAATTCGACGAGCAGTTCAAAGCCCGCGAAGCCGAACTCGCGCGCCGCTCCAAACAGCTTGACGACGAAGTTCAGCAGAAACTCAAAGCGGCGCCCGTTCCCGCGGCCCCTGTCGGCCCGAGTCCGGAACTGCTCGCCGAAGTGGAGAAGCTGAAAACCAAGAAGCTCGAACTCGATGCGTTCGAGAAGAAGCTGAAGGCTCGCGATAAGGAACTGAACGACGATTACAAGGAAATCGCCCGCGAACGCGATCAAGTCGAGAAGCTCAAACAGCAATGGGAGCAAGAGCAGATCGATTCGCAGAAAGAGTTCGAGAAACAGCGCGAGACGATCTCGAGCGCGGAATTCACCCTGCACGATCAAAAGTCGCAGCTCGGTACGATGATCGATCAGCTGCGGAAGATGCAGGAAGACCTGCGCGCCTCCGCTCAGGGCGAGACGGCTCATTATGAACGGCAGATCGCCCAATTGAAAAAGGAACTCGCCGAAGCGCGTCAACAAGGCGTCGCTGGCGGACAACACTTGGTCGAGTTGGATCGTTTGCGCGTCAGCCTTGCGGAAGCCCAATCCGAGATCTCGTCGTTGACGCAAACGCTGCAGCAAACCAGCGGTCTCAATGGTGAAGTCGAAGCTCTGCAAAAGGAGATGCAGAATGAACACATGAGCCTGCGCACGGCCCTCCTCGAACTCGAAGCCGAGAACCAGCAGCTGCGCGAATCGTCCGCCGCCGCGGCCCCGAGTCAAACTCCCGATCCGCGTCTGGCCCAGCTGCTGCATGAAAATGAGACGCTGAAGGGTCTGGCGGAAGAATTGCAACAACGCTATTCGTCGATGAGCGAGGCCGCGTTCGACAATCAAGAACTCGAAGCCGTTCGAAGTGAGAACGCATCCCTACGCGAGATGTTGACGAAGCTCGAAGCGGCCGACACCGAAGCCGCTCTCGCCCCGGACGCGGCCAACGAGATTCGCGACGAGAACAAGGTTCTTCGCCGGTTGCTCGAAGAAGCCGAGACCGAATTGCAGCAGTTCAAGACCGCCGGCAACGCCGCTCCCACGGTCGATGAACGCGAAGTCGAACAGCTTCGCAACGAGAACGACATCCTCCACAAACTTCTCCACGAGAAGGACAAAATGGCGGAAGAAGTCCACTCGATGAAGGCCGGCGCCGAAGGAGGAGCTTCCTCCGCCGAGGTCGAGAAACTGCAAGCCGAGATGCAAGCTCTGCGCGACCGCCTCCGCGATCGTGAGGCGATCATTGAAGAGATGAAGCAGGATTCCGAAAAGACGCACGGCGGCGATCCCGAAAGTTACGAAGCCGACTTGAACCGCTTCCGCAAGGAACTCGAATCGGACCGCGGCCGGCTCAACAAAGAGATCGAGTCGCTCCGTCAGCGAAATCAAGAACTCGACGAAGCCACCCGCGAGCTGGAAATGGAACTCTCGCGCGAACGCGCCGAAATGGCCCGCGAACGCATTCGTCTTGATCGCATCCGCGAGGAAGTGAAAGCCGACATGGAACGCCTGCAACGCGAACAAGAAGTCCGCGGCACTCTCGGCTCGGTGCAAAAGCTTCGCGACGAAATCAAGAACAACGCCGGAGCGCCCGGTGGACCGCCGAAAAGCGCCGCCGATCGGCTCCGGACGATGAGCAAATTGCCGTGAGCGGATCTTCGTTCAGGCTGCGATAATCTCCGGGCGACGTTACTCGTCGCGCCAAATCTCCTTATGCCGCCCATCGCAGAACGGCTTGGTCTTCGACCCGCCGCAACGGCACAACGCCACGAACTCTTTCTCTGTCGGCAGCGGGATCTCCTGCCCGAGATGATCGACGACGCGAACGGGCCCCATCACCACGAGCGGGCCGTGTTCGCGGCAACGAATCGTTAAAGGAACATCCATAGGCTTGCTCCACGTCGAAACCTCTCACTCCATCTTAAACGGACTCGCCGGATCCGCCTCATGGCGGATTTCATCCACCGCTTCCATGCGGCCCACGCCTTTGTAGAGCCGATTGGGAAAGTTGTAAACCAGGGCCGGGGTTGGGCTGATGTTCTTGTATCCATGCACGACGCCATGAGGCACGATGAGCCGCGTCGGCTGTACCGCGCCGCCCATCACGACCTGATGGGTGCGGTAGGTCGGGGAAGCTTCGCGGTTGTCCCAGAGTTCGATGCGGAAGTCGCCGGGGCCGATGAAGATGAAGATGTCGGTTTGCGCGACGTGTTCATGAGGGCCGCGGGAGACGCCCGGGAGCGTTTCGCTCACGTACCCCATCGTGGGAACATGTTCGGTTTGCAGATCGTCGACGCGGAACATTTCGAGCAGCCAGCCGCGATTGTCGCTGAAGCTCTTGAGTCGATCGACGATCACTCCCTCGATGGAGCCGTCCTTGAACGGCGAGGCCATGGCCTGTTCCTTTCGTTGCGCGGAGATGGAAGAACCGCTGTCAATGTACCGAAAGCGCAGGCGATTGGACGGAGGAGATCGCCTCGCCAGCCCCGGCGCTTTTCTGTGGCGAACGATGGGCTTTCTGGTAAGTTGGACGCGCCGGCGGGCGCCGAGCTTCGCCGATGTGCGGCTCAGGACGGCCCCGGCGCGGCAGAGGGCTTCCATCATGGCGGACGGCAAGAAAACGCCCGAACCAACCCGGCTCGAATCGGTCGAAAACCTTCGCCAACCGCAACCCGGAACCGTTCTCGAAACTCCGCCCGCGGGCCATCCGGCGACACGTCAGGAATCCGCTGCGGACATCCGCAAAGCCCTTTCCGAAAAACACCCACCGACCGCCATCGAATCTTCCCCCGTGCGTGAAGCGACGCGCCTCGAATCGGCAGACGAAGTTCGGCAAGCCAGCGCCAGCTCTCGAACAGCGGCGCCCGCGACTGTTCCTTTTCGCCCCGCGCGCCGGCCGCCGGTCGCGAACTTGACCATCTGCGACGACGGCAAAGCCGAGGGCGAAGTCGTCCGGCTGCGCAGCGACCGCACCGTGATCGGCCGCAGCGAGGGAGATATCCGCATCCCCCACGACGCCATGATGTCGTCGCGCCATGCCGAGATCGTCCGCGAGGGCGAGCCCAGCGGTTGGCGCTGGGCTCTTGTCAATTTGCAGAGTACGAATGGTTCGTATGTCCGCGTCGTTAACGTTCCCCTCAAGCACGGCACGGAAGTCCTCATCGGCAGCGCGGTGCTGCGTTTCGAAGACGCGATCCTGAATCTTCCCGGCGCCGTGCCCGAAGGAACGGGAACGATGCCGACCAAAACGCAAGGCTGGCAGACGCTCAAGCCGACCGATCTCAAAGCCTCGCTCGTTTTGGTGCAGCCGGACGGTCTGGGCAAGCGGTTCTTTCTCGAAGCCGCGGAGCAATGGCTGGGGCGCGACGCCGTGCCGATTTCGTTGTCCGAAGATGTGCTCATCGATCCCCGGCATGCACGCGTCGTTCGCGATGCGAAGGGGGGCTGGTCGATCGTCGACGCCGACTCGCGGAACGGCGTTTGGCTGCGGATCGATCGGCATGTCCTTGAAGGAACGTGTGCGTTTCAGCTGGGTGAGCAGCGGTTCGTTTTCCAGGTCAATGGGGCGGGTTGAGCGCCGGCCTTTCGAGGTGCATCCATGTTTCTCCGGGTTGAGATCACAGCGGCGGGCCAGGATGGACGGCAGCTCAAAGTCGACGGCCCCGTCATCGCGCTGGGCCGCGACCCGGCCAGTCAACTTCCCTTCGACGGCAATACGAGCGCGGCGGTTTCTTGGCGGCACGCGCGCATCGATCTCGCCAAGAGCGGCGCAACCCTCACCGATCTCGGCTCGTCCAACGGCACGTTTCTGAACGGCCAACAAGTCAAGGGGACGAACTCCCTACGGACGGGCGATGTCGTTTCGCTGGGGCAGACCGGGCCGAAGATTCGCGTCGTCGAAATCGCCACGGCTCCCGCGGCGCCCAAGACCGTGCTCGAAAAGATGTTGCCGCAGGGGATGCTCACGCCGCCGGTCGGCACGAAACCGCTCAACGTTTCAGCCGAGATGCCGCGTTCGCCCTTCAAGCGTAAACGATTGCCGATGGGGGCCTTCCTCCTCGCTTTTGTCGCGGTCGCGGCGCTGGCGATTGCGGGGTTGGTCGTCTTCAGCAGCCAGAAGAAGGACGACAAAGTCGCCGAGAATTCGACCGAAGACAAAACCAAGGTCGATGCCGAGCGTAAGCCCGAGGAAGCTCCGAAGGAGGTCGTCGACGACAAGAAACTCGAGCCCGCCAAGGA